>JAFAUA010000004.1 GCA_019243595.1 Acidimicrobiia bacterium | reverse complement strand
AGGGCGAAGAACGGCACGGCAACGATCGAGATCACGATGCCGATCGCCGCCAGCCCGACCGCCACTCCGACAGCCACGGCGAGCAGCACCGAGCGCCCAGGGCGCTCGCTCGTGGGCTCGGACACAGCTACGAGCTTGCCACCAGCTGCGCCAACGACCGCTGCGGGCGGGCCCCCACGTGGGAGATCACCTCGGCCGCGCACAGGCTGCCGAGCTCGCCGCAGCGGGCCAGCGGCTCGCCGTGGGTGAGCCCGAAGAGGAAGCCGGCCGCATAGAGATCGCCGGCGCCGGTGGTGTCGACGACGTCGTCGACGGGTGCCGCGGCCACCTCGTGGGTCTCGGAGCCCGACACGATGACCGCCCCGTGCTCGCCCCGGGTGATGGCGGCGAGGGGGCACGTCGACCGGATGCGCTCGATCGCCGTCTCGAATGTCCCGGGATACAGAGTCAACAGCTCGGCTTCGTTTGCGAACAGGATGTCGATCTGACCGCGCTCGAGGAGCTCGGCGAACTCGCCACCCCAGTTCTGGACGCAGAACGGATCCGAAAGCGTGAGCGATACCCGCCGCCCCGCCTCGCGGGCCAGCTTCATCGCTTTGCGAAAGGCGTCCTTGGCGTCGGGGGGGTCCCAGAGGTAGCCCTCGAGATATGTGACCTCGGCGTCCGCCACGACGCGCTCGTCGATGTCGTCGGGACCGAGGCAGTTGGCGGCGCCGAGATAGGTCCGGAAGGTTCGGTTGGCGTCGGGCGTGATCAGCGTCAGCGCCCGCCCCGTCGGCGGTCCATCGTCGGCGAGCGGGCACTCGAAGTCGACGCCGGTGGCGCGCAGGTCGTGGGCGAAGATCCCACCCAGCTGGTCGTCATAGACCCGCCCGATGTAGGCCGCCGATCCGCCCATCGATACCACGCCGACCGCGGTGTTGGCGGCCGCCCCGCCCGAGATCTCGACCGCAGGGGGCATCGCCGCGTACAAGCTGTCCGCCATCTCCGCGTCGACGAGCTCGTAGCTGTTCTTCACGATGCCGAGTTCGTCCATCTGCTCGTCGGTGACGGTGGCCAGGACGTCGACGAGGGCGTTGCCTATGGCGAGCACATCGTTCATCGGCGGCGGAACCTAGCGGGCGAGCGAGAGCACCAGGCCCGCCTGGCCGACGTGGTACGTGACGATGATCGCCAGCGGCATCCACGGCCGAGCGTCGACGAAGCGGTTCCACGCGATCAGGGTGTCCGATGCGAAGAACAAGAGGGCGCCGACGATCGCCACGGCGATGCCTGTAGCTACCGCGGCCGACACCATCGCCGAGATCACAACCATGTAGGCGACCACCGGCACCAGAAGATCGGCGTGCCGGCGCCGCACGGCGCCCAGGACGGGACCGGCCAACACGGCGTCGACGACGAGGACCCCGGCCGCGGCAAGGACCCACTCGACCGCCGAGCCCCCGTGCACGCGGAAACCGACGACATAGGCCAGGTGAGCCAGCAGGAACGACGCCAACCCAGCGACGAACATGTCGCGCGGCAGCATCAGGAAGATGTCGCCGAGCATCGAGAGCACGAGGGCGGCGACGAACCAGTCATGGCGCCCGGCATGGGTCGGGTGCAGCACGAGGGCGACGACGACCAGCGCCACCATGACCGCCGGTTTGCACACGTACTCGACGGGCTTGTTGTCCCGGGCCACCGCGATCCAGTCGCCGACGGCGAAGGCGGCAGCGATCGCGAGGAACGTCCAGGCTGGGCCGGTCAGCGCCGCCTCGTGGTCTTGGTTGCGCTCTTGGTGGTGCGGCGCGCCGCCGCGGCTTTCTTGGCCGGTGTCTTCTTGCGCGTCGACGCCCGCGGGGCGCGGGCACCTTGGTTGCCGAGCAGCTGCTCAGCCTTGTTCAGCACCGTCACCCGCTTGGCGCCGGAACGCTCCCGCGCCCGGACCCACTGCAGACCGTCGCGATCAAGCACTGAGAGGAACGGGACGATCTCGGCGGCCGTGAGGTCGTCGTACTGATCGAAGAACGCCGCCTGCGAGGAATCAACGGGCTCCGGTTCGGGCTCCAGTTCGGGCTCGGGCTCCGGCTCGGGGAGATCCACAAACTCGTCGTCTTCGAACGTCTCGAAGTCCTCGAGGTCGTCGTCGTCGAGGATGTCCTCGTCGATGACTGGCGTGTAGGCGGCCGTCGGCTCCTGCTCCTCGGCCTCGTCGTCATCCTCGTCGTCGAAACCCCAGGCCAGGTCGCCCCCCGCCTTCGCAGCCGCCACCGGCGCGACGGGCACCTCCAAGTCGGCCTCGTCTTCCTCGTTCTCGAGCTGTTCCTCGAGCTCTTCGTCGTCATCGGCGACCGGGTGGGCGACCTCCCAGCGGGCCCGCTGCTGGCGCCGCCAGCTGGGGCTCATGTCGAGCTGCGCGGGGTCGAGCCCTCCGAGCAGCGGACCGGCGTGCGCCTCGGTCTCGTCGAGGCTGCGCAGCCGCTGCGTACCGATGTCCTCGGCGCCCTCCTCGCGCTCCGCCTGCCGGGCACGCAGGCTGGCAATCGCCAGCGTGACGAAGGCGGCCAGGCTGAAGATGATCGAGATGTAGACCAGCGTGTCGGACGTCCGGGAGGCAGCGATGCCGGCCGCGAACGTTGCCGCGGCCAGAAGCACCAGGACGAAGGCGACGATTACCACCGGTCAACGATAACTGGGCGCCGGATCACGCCTCTCCGGCGGCTGCCTCCAGCTCCTCGGGCTGTCGTTCACGCTCTTGGACGTGGGCCGCGACGTACAGCTCGCCATCGACGCGCATCGGCTCGAGCCGCACGGCGATCGGCACCAGCGTGCCGTCGGGCCGCTCCGCTTCGGGGTACAGGCCCGGATCCATCTCCCGGTCGGCAGGCTCGACCTGGTAGCCACGGCGGTAGGCCTGGTGACCCCAACGCTTTTTGTCGGGCACGAGCATCTCGACGAACTCGCCCACCATGTCCTCCGACGACACCCCGAGCAGCTCCTCGGCCGCCTTGGTCATCAGCACGACCGCGCCCTCGCCCTGGACGACGACGATCGCGTCGTCGGAGTCTTCGAGCTTGGTGATGTCGGGAGGGAGGTCGAAAAGAGACATCGGCGAGTGTCGCGCGGCCTCGTACCCTTCCCGACGCCACCGCGCCGCAAACGAGCAATGATGTCGGCGTGCCGACCGACATGGGCCAACTGTGCGACGACCTGGTCGCCGAGACCGCAGACCTCGAGGCGCTCGTCGCCGACCTCGACGAGGCCGGATGGACGACGCCGACCCCGGCCGAGGGGTGGGACGTCAAGGACCAGGTCGGACACCTCGCCTACTTCGACGAGCGGGCCCACGAGTCGATGAGTGATGCGGCCGCCTTCGTCGCCCACCGCGACGAAGCGCTGTCCCACCCCGACTTCCCGGAGCGGATGGCCGCCGAGAGCCGGCGATTCGGCGGGCTGGAGACCCTCGCCTGGTTCGGCCGGGCGCGCGGCGCCATGCTCGAAGTCGCCCGCCACACCGACCCGTCGCGCCGCGTCCCGTGGTACGGCCCCGACATGAGCGCCGCCTCGTCGATCACGGCCCGCATCATGGAGACGTGGGCCCACGGCCAGGACGTGGCCGACGCTCTCGGCCGCGAGCGCACGCCCACCGACCGGCTGCGCCACGTCGCCTTCATCGGCGCCCGGGCCCTCCCGAACAGCTATCAAGCGCAAGGGCGTCCGGTGCCCGACGCGCCCGTACGCGTCGAGCTGCAGGCGCCGGGCGGCGACACGTGGGCCTTCGGTCCTGAGGGCGCAGCCGACCAGGTGCGCGGCCCGGCCCTGGACTTCTGCCTCGTCGTGACCCAGCGACGTCACCTCGACGACCTCGACCTCGACGTCGTCGGTCCGGTCGCCACCGAGTGGCTCTCGATCGCCCAAGCCTTCGCCGGTCCACCTGGTCCCGGGCGTAGGCCCGGTCAGTTCGCCAAGTCCTGACCCTCCCCGCGGGGCCGTCATGATGAAGGCCGTGGCCGTGACCGACCGGGACGTGCGAGGGCTGACACGAGCCGAGGTCGACGAGCGGCGCGCCCGCGGGCAGGGGAACGACGAGCGGCTGCCCGCGTCGCGCTCGATCGCTCACATTCTCCGGGCCAACGTCCTGACCCGCTTCAACGCCATCCTCGGCACCCTGTTCGCGGCCATCGTCATCGTGGGCCCGCCCCAAGACGCCCTCTTCGGCTTCGTACTCGTCCTCAACACGCTGATCGGCGTCGTACAAGAGATCCGCACCAAGCGCACGCTCGACCGCCTCGCCGTGCTGGCCGCCCCGCACGTGCGCGTTCGCCGCGACGGCGAGGTAATCGAGCTCACCGACGACGACTTGGTTGTCGACGACGTGGTCGAGCTCGGACCCGGCGACCAGGTGCCGCTCGACGGCTTGGCCATCGAGGGCCTGCTCGAGGTGAACGAATCGCTGCTCACCGGCGAGTCGGAACCACAGACGAAGGAGGCCGGCAGCGAGCTCCTGTCCGGCAGCTTCATCAGTTCCGGTAGCGGCGCCTACCGCGTCACCAAGGTGGGGGTGGATTCCTACGCCAACCGACTCGCGTCGGAAGCGCGCCAGTTCAAGCTCGCCAGCTCCGAGCTGCGCGACGGGATCAACCGCATCCTGCAGATCGTCCAGTGGCTCATCATTCCCGTTGCCGCCCTGCTGATCACCAGCCAGGTGGTCGGTCACTCCGACCTGCCCGACGCGGTGCGCAGCTGCGTGGCGGGTGTCGGCGCCATGATCCCCGAAGGCCTGGTGCTGCTGACGAGCATCACCTTCGCCCTCGCCGTGGCCCACCTGGCCCGCCAGCGCGTGCTGGTACGTGAGCTGCCCGCGGTCGAAGGCCTGGCCCGCGTGGACGTCCTGTGCGTCGACAAGACCGGGACCCTCACCACCGGGGGCATCGTGGCCGACGACTTCGACCCGGTCGGCGACCACGACGGCGAGTCCGTCGCCGCCGTGCTGGGCGCCCTCGCGGGCGTCGAGGACCGGCCCAACGCCACGCTGGCGGCCATCGGCGAACGCTGGCCGGCGCCGGACGGGCGGTCGGCGTCGCGTGCCATCCCGTTCTCGTCGGCCCGGAAGTGGAGCGCGGCGGACTTCGGTACCAACGGCACGTGGGTTCTCGGGGCGCCGGAGATCCTGCTCGCTGCTTCGAACGACGCGTCGGACGACGACGTCCGTCGCCGGGTCGAAGAAGCGGCGTCGCAGGGCCGACGGGTCGTGCTTCTCGCCACAACAACGGCAGCACTCAAGGAGCCTGCGGTGCTGGACGCCGCCGCTCCCCCGCCGTCTGGTCTGCGGCCGGTTGCGATCGTGCGCCTGTCCGACGAGGTCCGCTCGGACGCCGCCGAGACCCTTGCCTACTTCGCCGAACAGGGCGTCGAGGTCAAGGTGATCTCAGGCGACAGCGCCACCACGGTCGCCGCCATCGCCTCGAGCGTCGGCGTAGGCGGTGCCGACGAACCCGTCGATGTGCGCGGTGTGGACGACGAAGATCTCGCCGGGCTGATCGTCAAGCACTCGGTGTTCGGACGGGTGACGCCGCGGCAGAAGCGCGCCATGGTCGCCGGTCTGCAACAGGCTGGCCACACGGTGGCCATGACCGGCGACGGCGTGAACGACGTGCTGGCGCTCAAGGACGCCGACGTCGGCGTCGCCATGGGCGCGGGCAGCGCCGCCACCAAGGCGGTGGCCGAGCTCGTGCTCCTCGACAACTCGTTCGCGGCGATGCCACCAGTGATCGCCGAAGGTCGCCGGGTCATCGCCAACACCGAGCGCGTCGCCAACCTGTTCCTCACCAAGACGGCGTACGCCACGCTGATGGCGATCGTCATCGGGATCACCGGGGTCGCCTATCCCCTTCTGCCCCGGCACCTCACGATTGTCAGCTACTTCAGCATCGGCACGCCGGCGTTCCTGCTCTCACTGCTGCCGAACGCCACGCCGTTCCATCCCGGGTTTGTCGACCGCGCCCTGCGCTTTTCGATTCCGTGCGGGCTGATCGCCGGAGGGGCCACGCTGATCGCCTACTTCGTCGCCGACGACGTCGGGCTTTCGCTGTACGAGCAGCGCACGATGGCGCTGATCGTGCTGCTGGCGTGCGGCATCTGGATCCTCAGCCTGCTGTCCCGGCCGTTGAACCGAGCAAAGGGCGGGATCGTGGCGCTGATGTGCGCGGGTGCCGGCGGCGCTCTGTTCATCGGACCCATCCGATCCTTCTTCGCCATCCACCTCCCGCCGGCCGCACAGGCAGTGGAGCTGACGGTGATCATCCTGTCCGCCGGCTTCCTGCTCGAGGTCGCCTACCGCATGCTCAAGAACACGGCCGGCCTCACCGCCTACGTCGAACCCGACTGAGCCCGGGCGGCCTTCCACGTGTTGTAGTCCTCACGAAGGCAGGCACCGCACGGCCGGTAGCCGCAGTCCCGGGCGGCCTGCGCATCGGCGAAGAACACCCGGTACTCAGTCTTGAACTTGCCCCGCCTGATCAATGACAGCGCCACCGGGCAGTCGAGGCGCCCGTACACCTTCTGCTTGGAATGGCCCCCGAGCGTGCCGGGCTCGCCGCTGACGTATGGCCCGTCTCGGCCAAGGAGGCGGTACTGCACCCGGCGACCGTAATGTGCGCTCCGTGCAACGAGTGCGTGGGGCCTTGATAGCAATCGTCGGGGTGACTGCGGTGGCCGCTGCCGTAGGTAGCGCCGCCGGCGCAGCGATCAACCATCCGGTGCCGGGCATCTACGGTCAGATCACGGCCCAGCAATCGTGTCCGGTCGTGGGGTCGGTGGTGCCGTGCCGAGAGCACGGGCTCGCAGCCACGGTCGAGGCCATCCGCCACACGCAGGTCGCGGGCACGGCGCACTCGAACTCGGCGGGCGACTACGCCATGGGGCTTCAGCCCGGCCAGTACACGATCGTCGTCGACGCCCGCTCCACGCACTGTCCGAAGAGGACGGTGACCGTCGGCAAGAGTCAGAGCGTGCAGGTCAACATCCACTGCAGCAGCATCCGCTAAGTCCCGACCGGAGGTGAGTACGTCCGAGGCCGCCGATCGGACGCAGGTACTGCCGGCGTATGCACCGGCCGACTACGGCCGTCGCCGCCGGCGCTGGCCCCGAGTGGTGCTGGCCGTGCTTGCTGCTCTGTTGGCGGTGGCGAGCATCGCCGCCGGGCTCGCCTACATCTACGTGTGGCGGAAGCTGGACCAAATTCCCCGCATCGCGGTCTCCGGCCTCCAACCAGTCGGTGCGACCGACCCGCAGAACATTCTCGTCGCCGGCTCCGACAGCCGAGCCAACGAGAGCGCAGCCGCGGCGCAGCACTTCGGCAGTGCCAAGGACGTGTCCGGGCAACGCAGCGACACGATCGTCCTCATCCATCTGGACCCTCGGACGTCGAAGGCGGCGATGCTGTCCATCCCGCGAGACACGTTCGTCCCCATCGCCGGGACGGGCTCGTCGAACCGCATCAACGCGGCATTCGATGCCGGCCCGGGAGCGCTGGTGGCAACGATCACCCAGGATTTCCACATCCCGATCAACCACTACATGCAGGAGGACTTCGGCGGTCTGCAGGGGCTGACCGATGCCGTCGGCGGCGTCTGCATGAACTTCGCCTATCCCGTACGTGACAGCTCGCCAACGGGAACGGGGTCGGAGACTGGGCTGAATCTCCCGGCCGGCCCGCACGTGCTCAACGGGACCGATGCGCTCGCGTTCGTTCGGAGTCGCTACTACCAGTACTTCACGAAGGGCGCCTGGCATCCGGAGGGGACCGGAGACATCGGCCGCATCGAGCGCCAGCACGAGTTCGTCCGCGCCCTCGCCGGCCAGATCGTGCACTCGGCACGCAATCCGTTCAAAGGATTCCGAGTCCTCAATCGAGCCGTGAAGACGGTGACCGTCGACTCCACATTCAAGAGCTCGTCAATGATGCGGCTGGCCGTGAAGCTGCGCTCGTTCCACCCCGCGGACGTCCCGAGCTTCACGCTCCCGTACAACGCGGTGAACGGCTACGGCAGCTTCGGCGACGTGCTCCTACCGATCACCGCGCAGGACACCCAGGTCATCGCCGCGTGGCAGAGCTATGGCGCTCCCGGTCCCGAACAGCCGGTGACGACAACTGCGCCGGCGCCGGCGCCCCGCAAGCACACGGGCGCCACCACCCCGCCCGCAATACCGACGGCGCCTCCGCGTCCGGCGTGGGACCCGACCGCATGCTGATCGGTCGCCGGGCCGCCGTCGCCGTGGCGCTGCTGATCGGTTTCGCCACCTCGTCCATGACGACGGTCCCCAAGGTCAAGGCTGACAGCGGCCCTGTGCCGCCACCCACGTACCAGGCGGGCGACTACGCCCAGGGGAATGCCCTGTCGATCCTTCCCGCCGGTGAGAACGGTCTCGTCAATGCGGCCCAGGCGCTGGCCTTCGAGGCGAATGGGACCCGGCCCCCCGCCAGCGACGACCAGTTGGCCAAGTACGCGAACCTGCTCTACGCGCCAAACAACCTCGACGACAGCCAGCTGGGCAACTACTACAACGACGAGTCGTTCGGCGTCCCACCCGGCGACGTAACCCGCGTCGAGACCCCGTCGAGCTCGGTTCCGGTGAACATCTACCGGGACACCCACGACGTACCCCACATCTACTCGTCGACGCTTGCTGGAGCCGGCTTCGGCATCGGCTACGCGCAGGCCGAGGACCGGCTGTTCTTCATGGACGTGCTCCGCCACTACGGACAGGGAACGCTCAGCGGCTTCTTGGGTCCGTCGTGCACATGGGAGCGGATGGACCACGACCAGCTGCTGACCGCCCCGTACACCCAGGCGCAGGCCCAAGCGCAGCTGGACGCCATGCCGCAGGAGTTCGGCGCCAAGGGCCAGCGCCTGCTGGATCTCCTGCAGGCGTACAGCGCGGGCGTCAACGCGTTCATCAACGCCGCCACGACGGATCCCTCGCTCCTTCCGGCCGACTACGCGGCACCCGCCGCCCCGCCCGCGCCGTGGCAACCGACCGACAGCATCTATGTCGCCGCGGTCATCGGCGGGATCCTCGGCAAGGGCGGCGGCAACGAGGTCGGCAACGCCGCCCTTCTCCAGTACCTCCAGGGTCACCTGGGCGCCGTCGCCGGCAAGGCGGCCTTCGCCGACTTCAAGGAGCAGAACGACCCCGACGCTCCTACTGCCATCACCGATCGGTCGTTCCCCTACGAGATCCCGGGCCCGGTCGACCCGGCGACGACCGCCATCCCCGACAGCGCGTCGCTGACGGGCGGCCCGACCGACACCACACCGAACTGTGACCTCAGCCCGCCGAGCGTTCCTGGCCTGAACGCCGCCCAGGCCCTCCTTCGGCTGCCGCACGACCTGAGCAACGCCTTGGTGGTCGACGCTGCGCACTCGGCCGGTGGGCACCCGATCGCAGTGTTTGGCCCGCAGGTCGGCTACTTCGCACCGCAGGTCCTGGCCCTCGAGGATGTCCACGCCCCCGGCTACCAGGCAGAAGGTGCCTCCATCCCCGGCACTGGTCTCGTCGAGCTCGGCCGTGGCGTCGACTTCGCATGGTCGGCGACGTCGGCCGGCAGCGACATCGTGGACCAGCGGCTCGAGCTCGTGTGCAATCCGAATGGCGGAGCGCCCCAGCCCGAGGGCACGTCGTACCTCTTCAACGGTCAGTGCTTGCCCATGCAGAAGGAGACGTTCACCGAGGTCGGCGTGCCCAAGGCCGGCGGCCAAGGCGCGCCCGCGGTCATCAACCACACCATTTATCTGACCCGCCATGGCGTCGTGCAGGGGTGGACGACGGCCCAGGGCAAGCCGGTCGCGGTTGTGGACCAGCGGTCGACCTTCAACCACGAGCTCGACTCTGGGATCGGCTTCCTCGATTGGGCCGACCCGGCCGTTACCCACGACGCCACGTCGTGGCTCGCCGGCGCCTCGGAGATCTACTACACGTTCAACTGGCTCTACGTCGACACCCGCGACATCGCCGAGTTCACCAGCGGCCTGGACCCCATCCGCCCAAGCAACGTCGACCCGAACCTGCCCACGTGGGGAACCGGCAACGCCGAATGGCAGGGGTGGCTGCCGCCCGACGGCCACGCCCACGAGATCAATCCGCCGTCGGGGCTGCTCGTCAGCTGGAACCAGAAGCCGGCGCCCGGCTTCTCCGCGTCAGACGCGACCTACAGCTACGGACCGCTCTACCGGTCGATGACCTTGGTGGAGGAGCTGCACCATCAACTGGCGGTGCACGGCGGCAAGCTGACGCGTGCCAACGTCGTCAGCGCCATGCAGGTCGGCGCGGCGGCCGACTTTGACGGCCGGGAGCTCGTCCCCGAGCTCGCTTCATATCTTCACGGCGCGGCGCTCCCGCCGACCGACAGCGCCATGCTCAGCCAACTCGAGTCGTGGGCCGCGGGCGGCGCCCTTCGTCGCCGCGCCAAGCACGGTGACACCCAGTACGCCGACGCCGCCGCGGTCGCCATCATGGACGAGCTCGAGCCCCGCCTCATCCGCGCCTTCTTCGACCCGATCTTCGCCGCCGGTGGGGTCGGCAGCTACGCGGGCGCCGACGACAGCTACCGGGTCGTGCCGATGGAGTGGGTGAACACCCCCAACAACGACGGTGGCCGGCTCGGCAGTGCCTACGACGACTCCGGGTGGGCCGGCCACGAGCTACGGCTGCTGCGCGAGCTACAGCACAAGCCGGTCGGCCAGCCGTTCTCGCCCGGCGTGTCGGCGGCTGTGTGCGGTCCGCAGGGCATGAACGATTGCCAGACCAAGGTGATCAATGCCCTCAACGACACGTACACGGCGATGGTCGCAGCGAACGGCGGATCCACCAACGTCGCGGCGTGGACCAACGACACCGCCACCCACACCGCCGGTCAGGGCATGCCCGCGTTCGACGACATCGGCTTCCAGGCCGTTGGGTTGGTCGGACAGCCCAACATCGACTGGCAGAACCGGCCGACGTTCCAGCAGGTCGTGATGTTCCCAACCGGGCGCGTCGCCGCGCTCACCGCGGCAGCACCTCGGGCACCGGCGCCCGCCGCGGTCGGGCACCTGGCGACCACCGGACCCCCGCGCGACGCGGCGTCGACGGGAATGCTGTTGGTGCTCGCCGCGGCCGCCCTGCTCGCCTTCCGCCGCCGGGCCCGGCTCTAGGATCCGCCCGTGCCCGGACCCATGGAAGGCATTCGGGTCGTCGAGGTCGGCATGTGGGTCGCAGGGCCCGCGGCGTCGGCGGTGCTCGGGGACTGGGGAGCCGATGTCATCAAGATCGAGCCGCCGGAGGGTGATCCCTTCCGCGGTCTGATCTCCTCCTTCGGCGCCGACGGGTCCAGCCCGCCGTTCGAGCTCGACAACCGTAACAAGCGCAGCGTCGCCCTCAACCTGTCGAGTCCCGAGGGCCGCCGTATCGCCGGCCAGCTCGTCGACCAGGCGGACGTGTTCGTCACCAACGCCCGTCCCTCGGCGCTCGAGCGCGCCGGCCTCGACTTCGCGACGGTCTCGGAGCGCAACCCGAGGCTCGTGTACGCCAGTGTCAGCGGGTACGGCGTCGACGGGGAGGACCGGGACCGCGCCGCCTACGACATCGGCGCCTTCTGGTCGCGGGCGGGCGTGGCTGCGACGCTCACGCCCGACGGCGCCGACCTCCCCTATCAGCGGGGCGGAATGGGCGACCACATGGCCGGCATGGCTGCCGCGGGTGCCGTCGCCGCCGCCCTGCTGGCTCGCGAGCGGACGGGCAAAGGGCAGCTGGTGTCGACGTCGCTGCTGCGGATCGGCATGTACATGATCGGCTGGGACATCAGCATGTCGCTGCGTCTCGGGATCCCCGCCGTGCCGATGACGGTGAAGGCGCCGCCCAACCCGCTGATCAATGCCTACTCGGCGGGAGACGGCCGGCGCTTCTGGTTGCTCGGTCTGCAGGCCGACCGCCACTGGCCCGACGTCCTGCGGGCGATCGACAAACCGAACTGGGCCGAAGACCCGCGGTTCAACTCCATCCAGGTCAGGTGGCAGAACTCCGCGGAGTTGGTGGAAGAACTGAACGCAGTGTTCGCCACAAAGCCGCTCGACGAGTGGGCGAAGATCTTCGACCGCGAAGACGTCTGGTGGGCCCCCGTGCAGGATGCCCTCGAGACCGTCAGCGACCCGCAGGCGAGAGCGGCCGGTGGCTTTGTCGACGTGCCATCCGCAGACGGCGGCGACCCCGTCCCCGGCGTCGCATCGCCCGCCGACTTCCACGGCACGCCCTGGGCCCCGCGCTCAGGGCCGCCGGAGTTCTCCCAGCACACCGAAGAGGTGCTCCTCGAGCTCGGCTACGACTGGGACAAGATCATCGAGCTGAAAGACGCCGGCGCCATCCCGTAGCTGACTCCAAACCGGCGGTAGGCGACAGCACGATCCCCCTTGGCCCCAATCTTGCGCGACGGGGAAGGCGAGGGTCAGGAGGTGCGCACCGTTTCGTACACCTCGGCTCTGGCAACAGGCCAAGGGGTGACGGATACGGACGGGCTCCCTGAGGATTTCGGCTGTCAACACGGTCCCAGCACCGGCGCTATGGGCGAGGTGCTCAGTCCTTCTGGTGGGAGATTCGAGGGCAGGCAGAGCGAGGAGCCCTCGACTTGGCATTCACTACACCTCGGGCCAAATGCCGAAGGACACATAACCGGCAGCTGGACGCAGCGCTTACCATCGCCGGGTGCTGGTGTCGGCGTCGCCAGAGCAGTCGTTCGCAATCCTCCGTGCGATGCGGGTCGTCGCCACTGCGCGGGGAAGCGAGCGTCTCACTGATGCCGACCGGGCTGCCCTCATCGCGGCCGGTCGATACATGCTGCAGGTGCCGACCCCTGTCGACGTCGACGCCCTCAGCGACATCGGGCCCGAAGCTCTCGCCAAGGAGCTCGACACGCGCGAATTGGCCAGCCAGGCGACGCAGTTCCTGGCCGTGATGGCGCTCATCGACGGCACGCTCGATCGTGCGAAGATCGAGACGGTCCTGCCCTACGCCGCTGCACTCGGGATCAGCGACGACTACGTGCGTCAGCTCGCCGACTCCGCCCACGGCCATCTGAAGTGGGTGCTGGCCGACATGGCTCGCCGGAACATGGAGAGCATTCTCGGGTACCTGCCCGACGTGAGCCTCGACCAGTGGATCATGCCGTATCAGAACGGCAAGGAGGACCTCGCGCTGGCTGGTCGGTACCGCGCGCTCGGCCAGCTCCCCGAGGGCTCGTTCGGGCGGGCGTTCTTCGACTTCTACGAGGCGAACGGCTTCGCCTTTCCTGGCGAGCCAACCGCCGTCAACGAGCAATTCGCGACACCCCATGACTCGACCCACGTCATGAGCGGCTACAGCACGTCCCTGCAGGGCGAGCTCCTGGTGTCGACGTTCACGGGCGGGATGCATCCTGACCTCCCAATGTCAGGCCACATCCTCCCGGTGATCTTCAGCTGGCACCTCGGCATCGAGATCGTTAAGTTCGCCGGCTCCGCCACGGGCTCGCTCGACCCCGAGAAGTTCTGGGTGGCATGGCAACGCGGCGGCCAGACGACCCAGGACCTCTTCGCTCACGACTGGGACTACTGGTCGGCAGTTCACGACCCGATTGACGAGCTGCGCCGCAGGTACTCCGTACCGGAGCTCGAGCAAGCCGCCGCAGCCGATGACAGTTACCCCGACTGGTACCACCCGTCCGCGTAGGCAGCGAACCGTCCAGGGCGGGCCGCCATCAGTGGTGGGTTCATAACGCGCTCCCTCGAGATGCGCATCCTGTCGATGGGACGCCATTGCACGTGGGCGTCGCAGCAATGAACATCGACAGCTCCCCACAGACTGTCGGGGCCTGGGCCCTTTTGCATCAATTACTAGAACGCCGGGTGCTGAGCTGACGGCGCTGGCGCGGGGCGCCGGCGAGTGTCCCAGAACACTCCGGGCCCGGCGCGGAACCATGCCCTCGAAGTGATGCCGGTCAAGGGCGCACCGAAGCCTGAGACGAATATCGGTCGGTGGGCCTTCAGTTGCTGCGGGGGATTTCCTTCCAGGGGATGTCCCGGTCGACGGACGGTTCCTTGGGCAGGCCGAGGACGCGCTCGCCGAGGATGTTGCGCATGATCTCGGAGGTGCCGCCCTCGATGGTGTTGGCCCGGCTGCGGAGGAACCCACGGACAGACAGCTCCGTCTGCTCGTCGTCGGGCGACCAGGCCATCGCCTTCGAACCCAGGATCTCCATGGCCAGGTCCTGGAGGCGCTGGTTGTACTCGGCCTGGAAGAGCTTGGTGATCGAGCCCTCCGGCCCGGGCTGGTGGCCGGCCTTGCGCGCTGCGCTGGACCGCAGGTTGGTCATCTTGATGACCCGGCCCTCGATGGCCGCCTGGGCCAGACGCTGGCGGACGACAGGGTCGGCGGCCGCTCCGTTGCGCTGGGCCGCGGCGATGATGGCGTCGATGGGTCCACCGCCGACGTTCTGATCGCTGGCGCTGCCTGCGCCCGACAGCGCGGCCCGCTCGTTCATCAGCGTGGTTGTGGCGACCATCCAGCCTTCGCCTTCGGGGCCGAGCCGCATCGAGTCCGGGATACGCACGTCGGTGAAGAAGACCTCGTTGAACTCGGCGTCGCCGGTGATCTGCTTCAGCGGCCGGACCTCGACGCCCGACGCCTTCATGTCGACGATGAAGTAACTCAGGCCTTTGTGCTTGGGCTGGTCGGGGTCGGTGCGGGCGACGAGCAGACCCCACTTGGCCATGTGGGCGAGCGTGGTCCAGACCTTCTGGCCGTTGACCACCCACTCATCGCCGTCCTTGACAGCGCGGGTGGCCAGCGACGCCACGTCCGAGCCGGACCCCGGCTCACTGAACAGCTGGCACCAGATCTCCTCGTGCTTCGCCATCGGCTTGAGCAAGCGCTGCTTCTGCTCTTCGGTGCCCCAGTGCATGATCGTCGGCCCGCCCATGCCGATGCCGATGATGTTGAACGAGCGCGGCACCTTCCAGCGGTTGAGCTCCTCGTTCACAACCTTGGCCTGGCTCCCGCTGAGCCCGAGGAAGCCATACTCGGCCGGCCACGTCGGCGTCGCCCAACCGGCCTCGCCGAGGCGGGCGCACCAGTCGTTGAAGTCGACGAGCTCGCGGGCGCTGCGCAGCTTCTCGTCGTCGCCCTCTTCGATCGCTTCGACCCACTGCGGCGGCAGGTTCTCCCGCAGCCAGTCGACCAGCCGCTCCCGCAGCTGATCGTCGGTCAGGGTTTCAGCGGCTTCGAGGACGGCCATGGGTGGAGGGTACTTCTTGCCTTTCACGGCTACCCTCCGGCCGTGCGTCGGGCCGCCATCGCTCTGCTGGCGGTGATCGCCGTGGCGTGCACGAGCCACCCGAGCGCGGCGCAGAAGACGGCGCAGAGACGCGAGAACCAGGCTCGGCAGGTGGCGCGCGACGCCGGGCTCTCGCCCGCCGTGCAGGACTTTCTGGCGCTCTACGCCAAAGCCTCCGACAGTGCCTTCACCGTCACCTACGGACCGTCGCAGGCGGGCTCGAACATCCTGCTCACCCAGGACCCGCCGCTGCGCCGCGTCGACGTCGTCAGCCAGGGCCTCACCCGCAGCGTGTTCGTCACCAGGCAGGGCACCTACGACTGCGCCCAGCAGGACAAGCAGTGGGCGTGCCAGCAGGCCCAGCAGCAGGAAGGGACGCCCGGCCTGCTTGCACCCGCCGATATCGCCCGGACCGTGAACGAGCTGAAGGCGGCGCAGACCAACTACACGTTCGCCGTCACCAGCCGCGACATCGCCGGCACGGGTGTGCGTTGCCTCGTCACCAAGCCCCGCCCGGGCGTCACCGGCGGGAGCAGCACCCTCTGCCTGTCGTCGCTGGGTGCTGTGCTCCTCGTCGACGGCACTGGCAACCCGCTCCAAGCCGTGAAGTACTCGACATCGGTCGACGACAAGAAGCTGCGACTCCCCACCACACCCGAGCCGCCACCGATCAAGCCGTAAGGCATACGGTTGGGGCAGTGGCTGAGCCGATGACGCCCTTCGAATCGGTCAACACCTTCTTCGACCGCGGCGCCCAGCTCATCCACCTGAAGGACGAGATGTACGACGTCCTCAAGACCTCCTACCGCGAGGTCCAGGTACAAGTGCCGGTCCGCATGGACAACGGCAGCCTGCACGTCTACACCGGCTACCGGATCCAGCACAACGGGGCGAGAGGCCCGTACAAGGGCGGCATCCGCTATCACCCGCAGGCCGACCTCGACGAGGTGCGCGCCCTGGCGTCGCTGATGACGTGGAAGACCGCCCTCGTCGACATCCCCTTCGGCGGCGCCAAGGGCGGCATCACCGTCGACATCAGCAACATGAGCCCGCACGAGATCGAAGTGATGACGCGGCGGTTCACCAACGCCATCGGCCACGTTCTCGGTCCCGCGCGCGACATCCCGGCGCCCGACCTGAACACCAACGCCCAGGTCATGGCCTGGGTGATGGACGCCTACTCGGCGAGCCACGGGTACACGCCCCAATCGGTCACGGGCAAGCCCCTCGAGCTCGGCGGGGCACCCGGCCGCGAAGCCGCAACCGGGCGGGGCGTCGTCTACGTGCTCGAGGGCGCGGCCAAGCACTGGGACGTCGACCTGCAGGCCTGCCGGGTCGCCATCCAGGGCTTCGGCAACGTCGGCTCCTGGGTCGCGCGCGGGCTCGACGAGCTCGGCGTCAAAGTCGTGGCCGTGTCCGACGTCAAAGGCGGCGTCTACTGCGCCAACGGTCTCGACGTCAGCCGCCTCGTGCGACTTGGCGACAGCCGCCGCTCTGTGATCGAGACCGACGGGGTCGACCACATCTCCAACGAAGAGCTGCTCGAGTGCGACTGCGACGTCCTCATACCCGCCGCCCTCGGCGACGTGATCACCGCGGACAACGCCGAGAAGATCCGCGCCGACATCGTGATCGAGGCCGCGAACCACCCGACGACAACCGAGGCCGACGCCATGCTCAGGGACACCGGCAAGCGCGTGATCCCCGACCTGCTCGCCAACGCCGGCGGCGTGACCGGTTCCTACTTCGAGTGGACGCAGAACATCCAGCAGTTCAAGTGGAAGGAAGAGCGCTTCAACGAGGAGCTGCGCGACATCATGATGCGAGCCCTCGATAGCACCCTCTTCTTCGCCGAGAGCCGGGACGTCCCGATGCGGGACGCCGCCTTCGCCATCGGCATCGAGCGAGTGGCGCGGGCGTCGAAACTGCGCGGCTACGTCTGACCCAGCAGTCGAGGAGGACTCAGCGCTAGCGGTCGGCCTGGCCGGCCGGCACCAACTCGTCCTCGCCCGTGTCCTCGTCCTCGATCAGCCGGTAGCCGCCGAGCTCGGCGAGCAGGCGGTGACCCTCGTCGGGACCGGTGGCGATCAGCTCGTCGCCGGCCTGGAGCACGACACCCTTGCGCGGCCGGTACAGGTAGCGCCCGCCCCGGCGGATGGCCAGCAGATAGAAGCCCGTCTCTGTCTCCAGCTGGAGGTCTTTGAGCGACTTGCCGTCGGCCGGTGAACCGGCGGCAACCGGGACGCGAACCACGACCTCGTCGGCTTCGCCAAGGGCGATCGCGAGGATCGGGTGCAGCTCCTCGCCCTCTTCGACGAGCCAGACCATCTGCTGGGCGGCGTCGCCGATCTCCTCGGCGCACTGTGCCAGGTGCAGCAGACCGCGCAGGCCGCCGGGGTCGACCCGCTCCTGGGCGGCCCGCAGCACCCACACCTCGAGCACCTCTTTCATCTCGTCGAGGCGGTCCTCCAGATGGTTGACCTCGGCGGCCAGGCCCTGGTCGCGGAGGACCAGGGCCGAGTAGCCGAGCCCGACGGCCACCTCGGAGATGTTCTTCATCTCGACCAGCGTGTCGATCGCCCGGTCGAGGTCAGAGACGGCGGGCTCCTCGGGCGGCTGCGGCGGTTCCCACTCGCCGGCGCCGGCCAGCCGCCGCAGCTCGGGGACCCCTGCCGACGTGCCCTGGAGGAACAGTACGTCGCCAGGCATGAGGATCTCGTCGCCGTCGACATCGGTGATCCAGTCGTGCTCACGTCGAATCGCAACCACGCGCATGCCGAGCTCGATCGGCATCTCGACCTCGCGCAACGTGCGCATCGCCAGCTCCGAGCCGTCGCGCACCTTGACCCGGTGGGACACCTCCTCGGCCGCCGCCAGGTCGGCCACGAGCGCCCGAGGGATCCCGAGGCGGTGGGTGACGATGCGGCTGATGTCGACCGCCGCATTGCCGAGGCGCTCGATGGCGCCCTCGACCTGGAGCACCGACGCCATGGCGTCGGCGTCGCGCGGCGAGCGGGCGGCGAGGATCGACACCGCCCGCATCTCGTGCACGAGGCCCGACAGGCGATCCTCGAGCTCGTCGACCTCCTCGGCCATGTCGGGGTCCCCGAAGTAGAGGGCCGCATACGCCAGGTCGATCATGAGCTCCGAGGTGTCCTTCGCCTCGGAGAGCATGGTCTTCAGATTTCTTGGGCGATCGTCCATGGCCGAACTGGGGTCAGTGTACGCCGACGAGGACGATGGCGAGGATCAACGCGAAGGCGCCGACGAGGTCCATCGACGAGGTGATCAGGGGGATGCCGTGGTTGTCCGGATCGAGTCCGAGGCGGTAGGTGGCGATCGCCCCGTAGTACACGATTCCGATGGCGATGATCGTCGCCATGAAGCCGCCGATCAGCGAGATCAACACCATCTTCACGACACCGGGTGACGCCAGGCCGGCGACGTTCGCGGCCACGTCGCTCGAGATCGCCACGAGCGTGAAGACCGGCACCGCGAACACGAACGTGAGGGCGAAGTCGTCGCGCGCCACCCGCGGCGGCACGTTCGTGGGCTCGATGGTGCCGAGGTGCAGCTTGCTCGCCAGGCGGGCCGACAGGATGCCTCCCAAGGCACCGGTGTCCTCCAGGAAGGGTGGGACGAGCACCAGCAGGGCAGGAAAGGCGAGGAACGAGTTCAGGCGCTTCTCGATCGTGAGCCCGGCAACCACGTCGATCAGACCGGCGATGAGCAGAATGGGGACCGACTCCCGCAGGATGCGCAGTGCGATGGCGAGCCCGGAACGGAAGGCGGCGACGAGCGCGGCCACAGCGACGAAGCCGGTGATGGCGGCGATGATCGGCGTCACGATGCCGGGCCCAACGATGAACGTCGCCACGAACAGCGACGGCAGCGTGACCATGTCGCCGGCTGCAGTGACGAGCGGCGCCGCCACGTTGTCCATGTCCCATCCGTAGCGAACCGATCCGGCGGCCACGCCGATCGTCAACAGAAGGACGAACACCGAGGAGATGGCTCCCCCGACGATCGAGATCACGATGAAGTACGCAATCGAGATCGTGTGGGGCAGGCCGAAGCCGATCGCCACCGCCTTGGCGAGGACGGCCAGGGCGAACGAGATCGAGAGCGAAAGGGCCATCGCCGCGATCACGTTCTGGCCGACGACGGTCTCCGCCCGCCGGCTTAGGGTGAACGTACCGGCGTGGATCGACGTGCCGAAGCGGCTCCCCAGCGCCCCGAAGACGTTCCCGCGCATGCCGATGGCGGCCGGGACGAGGACGAGCAGCCCGGGGAGGTCTGCGAGCGTGCCGGTGATGGCGCCGAGCGTCAGCCCGGCGAGAAGGTCACCGCCCGAGGAGACGAGAAGCGCGGCCAGACCCTGGCGCAGTGACGCCGGGTCCGCACCGATGAGGGCGCGAAAGCGAGAACCGATTCGGCGTGTCAATCCACGCATGACTACTCGGCGGTTCCACCATCGCGGCCTCCAAACGTTGCGGGCAGAAGCTTACGGCTTTCACCCTTGGCGCTGAGGCCCCGCTTCTTCGATGGCGACCCGAATCAAGACGCGCTGGTCCCGCTCCATCGCCTTCCGGTAGTCATCCCAGTCGGGGTGCTCGCCCGAGATCCCGCGGTAGTACTCGACGAGCCCGTCCATGGCATCGGGCAGCGCCACGACGGTCGCCCGGCCCTTGATGAGGAGCCAGTCGCCGTAGAACTGGCGGGTCGTACAGCACAGCCAGACCCGCGGATCGCGGCGCAGGTGCTTCACCTTGAACGCGGTCTCGCGGCTGCTGATGATGCCGTAGCCCTCGTCGTCGACGCCGACGGTGATCGGCGACATGGTGGGCTCTCCGTTCTGACGCAGGGTGCAGATCACGGCGTTGTGGTTGTCGCGGAGGAACTGGCGGGCCTGTTCGATGTCCATAACACTCCGAGCATGCCCGAAATCGTGAACCCTGACATCGAGCGCTATGCCTCCGAGCACACGAGCGCCGAATTGCCGGAGCTGCAAGCCGTCGCCGCCGAGACGCGGGAGCGGTTCAAAGACCGATCGGGGATGCTCACCGGGCACCTCGAAGGTGCCTTCCTACGGGCGCTCGTCGCCATCAGCGGGGCCCGCCGGGTCCTGGAGGTCGGCATGTTCACGGGCTACTCGGCCCTGGCGATGGCGTCGGCCCTGCCCGCCGACGGCTCGCTCGTCACCCTGGACATCAGCGAGGAGCACGCCGAGGTCGCCCGCCGCCACGTCGAAGCCAGCCCGTGGAGCGACCGCATCGACATTCGCATCGGCCCGGCCCTCGACACGCTGGCCACCCTCGACGGCCCGTTCGACCTGGTCTTCATCGACGCCGACAAGTCCAACTACCGCAACTACTTCGAGGCCGTGCTCCCGAAGCTGGCAGACCGTGGCGTGATCGCCATTGACAACGTCCTCTGGGGTGGGCGTGTCCTCGACGCGTCCGCAACCGACGACGACACGCGCGCCATCGTCGACCTGAACGCCGCCCTCGCCACCGATGAGCGGGTCGAGTGCGTGATGGTGACCGTCCGGGACGGCGTGACGCTCGTCCGCTTGCGGAACTGAGAAGTCAGCCGCCGATGATCGGCCGGGCGCGGGTCGTCGGCGTCTCCCGCGGCGGATACGTGGGCGGGGTGTACGTGTAGGGCGGCGGCGAATACGACGGTTCGGTGCTCGGCGTCTCCCGGGGGGCGTACTGCGGAACCGTGTAGGTGGAGCGCGTCCGCGTGCGCGATCGGGTCGTCGGCGTGGTCTCGCCGGTGTTGTCCGAGGCCGCCGGCAACCCGGAGTTCAGCTGTTTGAGGTTGGTACCCGCCGACGCTTGCGTGCGTCCGGCCGGGCCGACGCCGAACAGGTTGAGCACGTTCTCGGTCATGTCGATCACGGGCTGCTTGGGGCAAATCGGTGTCTTCTTGGTGGCCCGGGGTGTCGCGGGGATCGTGGTCGTGGTGCTCGACGTGGTCGTCGTCACGGACGGCGGTGCCGGGCAGTCCTCGCTCAGTTTGCTGATCCACCAGTTGGTGCCGCTCGCCCATACCCCAGCGCCGCTCGGCGCCGAGTAGTAGGTCATGTCGGAGTAGCTGGCCTTGCCCCTGCAGTCCACGGGTGACCGGGCCATGATCTGCACGTTCTTGGGACCGCTGGCGTCGAAGCGGTCGTACTCGGGCCCGACCAGATTCCGCAGGCGGTCGCCCTTGTCGAGGCCGGTACCCGCGTAGATCCATGCCGACGGGTCGCCGACGATCATGTCGGCCTTGACCGGGTTGCACTCGTAGAAGTCGCCGATGAGCGTGCTCTCGGGTTGGGAGATCGGCGCCAGGCGCCAGTCCACCGTGACGGCCTTGTTGTCGGTGCCGTTCATCGGATCCTCGCGGGCGCTTTTGTAGTCGGTCTCGTGGCGGTCGGCGCCCATCTGGCTGGCGTCCAAGCGGATCTTGCGGAAGACCGCGTTGGCCCCGAAGAAGGCGAGGTTCACGCCTTGGTCGCGCGCGTGCTCGGCGGCGCTGCGCATGTCGGGTGACCAGTACTCGTCGTGACCGAGCGTGAGGAGGGCCTTGTGCCGCGTCAACAGCTGCTGGCCTCGCTCGTGGAGGTCGACATCGGTCCAGTAGGTCACGTCGAGGCCCAGGGACTCGGCCAGCGAGATCAGCGGGAACTCGTTGCCGAGAAAGTCACCCGAGCCCGCGCCCATCGAATACGGGCGGTCGAACGAGACGACGCGCGCCCGGTGCTCGAAGTCCGACCCGCCGCTGCCGTTCTTGCCCTCGTAGAGGTCGTAGCCGGCCCAGAGGTTGTACGCCTGCCAGGTCGTCACCGAGTTCTGGATGACGAACGCGGCCGTGCTTCGGTCGTCGCGGATGGTGAGAGGCACGTAGTGCTGGACGCCCGAGTCGCCGACGAGCTTGAACAGGTACACGCCCGGAGGGAATCCCGACGTCAGCGGCACCGACAGCGACGGCGACCACGGCGCTTCGACCATGTTCGTCTGCTTGTCGCGGGTCGCCGCCGCCTGCAGGTGACCGGGCAGCTCACCGGACTTCCACACCAGGCGGGCGCCGAGCCCGCCGTAGTAGCCAATGCGGTAGGCCTCGACGTGGTACCCGCTCTCCTTCGTCGAGACAAACAGCCTCACGGTGTCGCCCTGCTGAGCACTCACCTTGTCGGCGTAACCCTCGAGATCGCCGTCCTTGCCGGCGTTGGAAACGCGCCAGTCCGACGTCCCCGGCTTGGCGTTCTCAGCCTGCACCCAGCGGGCCTTGATGCCTTCGACGGCGCCGGCGCCCGCCGCCGCATTCGGCGAGTTCAGGTGGACCTGGCCGTACTCGGATTCGCGCTTGTTCGATGACGAGGCCGCGTTCGGCCGCACCATCCCCCACGCCACACCCGCCCCTACCGACACCAGGGTGGCCACCACCACCAGGACAACCCTGCTTCGGTGCACCGGCCGAAATCCTACTGAGTGCGGCCCTCGGGCCAACGGCACCGATTCCGTGCAAGGCTCGGCAGATGGCGAACGTGAAGCCCGTCCCGGACGGCTACCCGCAGGTGATCCCCTACCTGATCGTCGACGGCGCGGCAGACGCCATCGACTTCTACAACAAGGTTCTCGGTACCAAAGAGCGCATGCGCATGGGCGGCGGAGGCAAGGTCTTCCACGCCGAGCTCGACCTGGGTGACTCGATGATCATGCTGGCCGACGAATCCCCCGACTCCCCGTCGAAGAGCCCCAAGGGCCTGGGCGGGTCGCCGGTCACGATCAGCCTCTACCTCCCCGACGTCGATGGCGTGTGGGACAAGGCGATGGCCGCAGGCGCCAAGGAGCTGCGCCCGCCGACAGATCAGTTCTACGGCGACCGCACCGCCCAGTTCGAGGATCCCTGGGGCCACCGCTGGAACATCAGCACCCACGTCGAGGACGTGTCGCCCGAGGAGATGGAGAAGCGGGCCAAGGCGGCGAGCGCCGGCTAACCGCAGCGCCGTACGGTCAGTCTTCTCGCTCGCCGATCTCGCGCAGCGCTGATCCGAGGGCGGAGCGGAGCTGGCGCGCCGTGCGAGGCGCGAGATGCCCGACGATGCCCGCGCCGGGGCTACCGACCTCCTCGACGGTCAGCTCGATTCGCGGCTCGCCGCATTCATCACAGTCGTCGAGGGCCGCGACAGCCCACGACACTTGCGCCCGTTCTGGGTCGTCGCGAGGGTGGTCGTCCCGGCCGTAGTCGGCGAGCTTCTTCATGCGTCAAAGCCAAGCACGATCGGCGCGGTCCAGGACGAGATCGTGGCCCGCAGGAGATGAATGTCAGCGCCTCGCGACTGCTGCCGAGGCGTCAGAGAGGTAGGCCCACAGCTCGTCGGCGTCGGGCTCGCCCTCGACAAGGAAGGCGTCATCGGCCTCCTCGCCCGCAGGTGTGGCCCGAGCGACAACCACGTTGCACTCGCTGCGTTCGAGCCACGCCGAGATCGCCCAGAGCAGGCCTGGGCGATCGGGGGCGCGAACGCGCAATGCTGAGCGCCCGCCCGCTGCTGGGGTGACTTGGACCCGCACGGGACCCGACGCCGTGAACCCGATATCGGCCATCGGCCCGTCGCGCACTGCAGCCCGCAGCTGCGCGCACAGGAGGTCGCGCTCGACCGGTCGGGTCGAGCGGGCCTTCGGATCGGCGACGAGCGCCCGCTGCAGAGCCCATCCGCGGGCTGGCCAGGTCATGGCCGCCGCCTGGATCACCGACAGTCCGGCGTGCGCCAGCGCTCCGGTCGTTGCGGCAAGGAGCCCAGGGCGGTCGTAGGCGAGAACCGACACGCGTAGGGCACCGGCGATGAGCGCTGGCGCACACCAGACCCGCACCTCTCGGGCGGAGAGCGGTGGGTGGCACAGGGCGACGTCGCCAGCGATGACGTCGGGCGACTCACCTCGCAGCCACAGTTCGGGGGCATCGTCGAGGAGCTCGTCGCTGAGCTCGCGAGGCACGCGGCTGAATGCCAACACCCCGCGCACCTCCTCGACGGTTGCCACGTCTGAAAACGTAGAGACGGGCTGTTTCGCCGAGGTTTCCGCAGTCTGACAACGGGTTGAACGATGCTGCGACGCGACCCAGGGCAACACGGAGACCAGGGCGCCGCAGACGCGGCACGGCCCAGGAGGACCGGGCATCCTCCCGGGCCGAACCCGAGTGGTGCGGCTGCAAGGGGCCACAACCGCCATGGGCCTCGTGATGGTCAGGCCTCCGTGCTGACCCAGTCCGAGGCGTTGCTGTTTCCACACCGACCATACGGATCTTGTGTTTCAGCGGTGTCAACCAGCAATGAAGAGGCGGTGTCGACCGGGCCGGCGGGGCGCGGGGTCTCTACGACGGCGGTTGCGGGTCGCGCCACATGGGCCAGATCGGTGGCCCGTCGGGAAGGACGATCTCCCCGGTGACTTCGAAGCCGTGGCGACGGTAGAAGGGGATGTTCGCTTCCTTCGACGACTCCAGGTAGGCGCCGACGCCGTCGGCGTCGCAGCGGTCGAGAACCGGCTGCATCACCGCTGAGCCGAGACCTTTGCCCTGGTAGTCGGGGTCGGTGCCGAGCACGGCGAGATACCAGTGGGGCCGGTCGTCGGGGTGTTGCTTGTCCATCATCGCCAGGCCTTTGGCGATCAGCGGAAGGCGCTTGAGACCAACGATCCGGAAGACCGACGGAGTCAGGCGAAGCTGCAGTCCCGCAGACATCCGCCACTTGCCGGGCGGAGCCCAAAGGGCCGCGGCCTTGCGGTCGGGATCAGTGAAGACCTCGTTCTTCGGTAGATAGATCTTCGTCAGCCAGGACTTGAAGCCATAGGGGCCGACGCGAAGGCGCCGGGCGTCGTCGGGAACCATCCAGCTGATCGCCGGGTCGTCGTAGAACGCCCGAGCCAGCGTCTGCGAGAGAGCGGGGACGTCGGCCACGGTGGCCTTCTCGATATCGGCCATCAGAGATTCGCCGTCGCTTCGTCGAGCAGAGCGGCGAACTTCTGCTTGGCCGCCTCGCGTCTGGTCGGGATGTGTTCGCTCGGCATGTCGTGGGGCTCGTACCTCTTGAGGATCTGGCGGGCGACGGTGACGCGGTGCACCTCGTCGGCCCCGTCGTAGAGCCGGGCGGCGCGCGCGTGGCGGTACATCGCCTCGAGCGGCAGGTCGGTTGAGTAGCCGAGGGCGCCGTGGATCTGGATGGCGCGGTCGATGACGTTGTAGAGCACGGTCGCGCCGAAGTACTTGATCATGGCGATCTCGACGCGCGCCTTCGACGAGCCCTCCTGGTCCATCTTCCACGCCGCGTGCAGCGTCAGCAGGCGGGCGGCCTGCATCTCGGCCGCCGAGTCGGCGATCCAGTTCTGCACCGTCTGCTTCTCGGCGAGTGTGGTCCCGAAGGCGTAACGGGACAGGGCACGCTCACAGAGCATGTCGAAGGCCCGCTTGCTCTGACCGAGCCAGCGCATGCAGTGATGGATGCGCCCCGGCCCCAGCCGCTTCTGCGCCAGTACGAAGCCGTCGCCCTCGTTGCCGATCAGGTTCTCGCACGGCACGCGCACGTCGCGGTAGTAGATCTCGGAGTGGTTGCCGTAGCGGCCGAACTCGGTGTCGGGCTCGGCCATCGTCGGCACGTCGCGCACGATGTCGACGCCCGGTGTGTCGACGGGGACGATGATCATCGACGCCCCCTGGTAGGGGTGCACGTCGGGATTGGTGATCGCCATGAGCACGAGGAAGTCGGCCGACGACCCGTTCGACGTGAACCACTTGTGGCCGTTGATCACCCACTCGTCGCCGTCGCGGACGGCCCGCGTCTTCAGAAGTGTGGGGTCCGAGCCGGCCGTCTCTGGCTCGGTCATCGAGAAGGCGCTGCGCAGCTTGCCCTCGAGCAGCGGCCACAGCCACTGCTCCTTCTGCTCGTCAGTGGCCCCAATGGCGATGAGCTCGGCGTTGCCCGAGTCGGGCGCCTGGTTGCCGAAGACCGTGGGCGCGAAGATCGACGAGCCCAGGATCTCGTGCATCAAGCCGAGCTTCACCTGGCCGAAGCCCTGGCCGCCGAGCTCGGGGTCGAGGTGAGCGGCCCACAGCCCCTGCTTCTTCACCTCCTCCCGGAGCGGATCGGTGAGGCGCCTGAAGGTGGCCTCGTCGAGGTCGAGCGTCTCGAGCGGATAGATCTCCTCGCGCACGAAGGTGCGCATCCACTCGAGCTTCTCCTCGAATTCCGGATCAGTGGAGAAGTCCCATGCCATAGGGCCGAACCGTACTTCGTCTGACTCAGCGCCCTGCGAGGACGGCGCCCCACTCCTCGCTCTGGCGGAAGTATCGGGAGATGTACCAGACCGACCACGACATAAGGACGGCGATGATCGGAAAACCGGTGATGACGTTGACGACGACGAAGGCGTCGACGCTCCACTGCAGCATGTACAGGCGGATGAGGCTTCGGACCAGGAAGTAGACGGCCCAGACCACCGAGACACGCGCGAACGCCCGCTTGAAGGTCTCTGATTCCTTCACCTCAGGCGGGAACGGGTAGAGCTCCTCGGCGAACTGGCCGGCGAACGGCTTGCCCCGCAGGGTCGTCACGAGGAACACAAGTCCGAGCACCAGGTTCACGACCACGGGCTGGGCCAGATACACCTTGGCGCTGCCGAAGGCGAGGCCGATCGCTCCCTGGATGATCACGATCGCCAGCGCCAGCCGCGCAACCATCCCCGGGCGCTCCTTGTGCCGCTCGTAGAGGAAGGCGGCGACGCCGACCGCGGTGGCGAGGACGACGCCGAGGAGCAGCCCAGAGACTTTCCACCCGAGGTAGAAGAAGAGGATCGGGAACCCGGCGTTGGCGGCGAAGCGCGGCCCGCCGGCCCGCAGAATCGTCTTCGTGTCGATGGGTTCGAGACCGGCGGCGTCGACGAGGAGTCCCTCGGCCTCCGCGGCCTCTTTGTCCTCGGTCACCGCGGAGGGTTCGACACCGTCGGTCACATGCCCTCTTTTGGGTAGAACGAGCCGATGCTGCGCACGCTAGCCCTGGCCCTCCTGGCCACGACCGTGGCGTGCGGCTCGACCGGCGGCGGCTCGGCGGCCAAGCCGTCGACTTCGACCTCGTCGGTCGGGTCGGCGGCAACCGTCCGGCTGACGAGCCCGGCGTTCAAGGACGGCGGACCCATCCCGGCCCAGTACACCTGCGACGGCTCCGGCCAGTCGCCGCCGTTGGCGTGGTCGGGCGTGCCAACGGGAACGGCGAGCGTCGCCCTGCGCGTTCAGGACATCGACACGGCGCAGAAGTTCATCCACTGGATCGTGTACGACATCCCGCCGTCGACGACGGCGCTGGCCGGCGGCCAGATCCCGCCCGGCGCCAGGCAGACGGCGAACTCCTTCGGCAAGCAGGGCTATGGCGGCATGTGTCCGCCGGCGGGTGCACGCCACCGATACGTCTTCACGGTGCTGGCCCTGCAGACCGAGCTCACCGTGTCGGATCAGGGCAGCCCGTCTGAGTTGTGGTCGACGCTGGAGCGGTCGGCGGTTGTCGGCAAGGGCGAGCTGACGGGGACCTACCAACGGGGCGGCTCCTAGTCTCCCCGGCATGCGCCGATCACTTGTCGCCGTCGCCGCCGCGGTCGCCGTCAGCACCCTGAGCGCCTGTGGCGGCGGCGGCAGCTCGATGTCTTCGTCGTCATCCGCCGGATCATCAGGCACCGTCACCGTGACCGAACACGAGTACTCGATCAAGCTGTCGTCGACGACGCTGAAGGCCGGTCCTGTGCACTTCTCGGTGAAGAACCAGGGCGGCATGCCCCACGAGCTGGTGCTGTTCAAGACGACGCTGAAGGCGAACGCCCTGCCCCAGAAGAACGGCGTCGTCGACCAGCAGGGGTCCGGGGTCGAGAAAATCTCCCCGGAGCTCGACAACATCAACGCCGGCGACACCAAGACGCTCGACGTGCAGCTGACGCCGGGGTCCTACGTCGCCATCTGCAACATCGCCGGCCACTACCAGCTGGGGATGCACACCGCCTTCACCGTCAGCTAACGGAAGTCCCTCGCCTTCATGGCCTGGGTGGCGAGCGGCAACGCCTCGATGTGCTCGGCGACCAGGTTGGTGACGCCCTCGGTGCGCTCGAGCATCCCCCGAACCAACAGGGCGGAGGACGCCCTCGCCACCTTGCGGTAGCGGGCCCACACCCCCTCCGAGCAGATCACGTTGAGGATGCCGGTCTCGTCCTCGAGGTTGACGAACACCGTGCCCTGCGCTGTCGACGGCCGCTGGCGATGGGTGACGACGCCGCCGACGGTGACTCGGGTGCCATCGTCGACTTCTTGGAGTCCGGCGATCGTGACGGCCTTTGGGATGCGGTGGCGCACGAACTCCATCGGGTGGCGCACCGAGACGCCGGTGGCCCACAGGTCGGCGGCTGCCACCTCGACGTCGGCCATGCCCGGGAGCTGAGGCGCGTCGGTGCCGGTGACGATGCCCTCCAGACGGTCGGGCCGCGTCTGTGACGCCGCCCCTGCGCCCCAGAGGGCCTCCCTCCGCTGGCGACCCAGCGAGTCGAAGGCTCCCGCAGTCGCCAGCGCCTCGACCGCCGGTTGCGACGCGCCCGTGCGCCGCACCAGATCCTCGGCCGACTCATACGGCTGGTGCTCCTCGATCTTCTTCGCCAGCTCGTCGCCGATGTTGCGGATGTAGTCGAGCCCGAGGCGTACCCCGCCGTCCTTCTCGAGCGTCGCCTTGGCGCCGCCCAGGTTGACGTCGGGGCCGAGGACTTCGACGCCGTGGCGTTTGGCGTCAGCCACAAGCGTGTTCGGCGAGTAGAACCCCATGGGTTGGGCGTTGAGCAGGGCGGCGAGGAAGGCGGCCGGGTAGTGCAGCTTCATCCACGCCGACGAGTAGACGAGGTAGGCGAACGACACCGAGTGGCTCTCGGGAAAGCCGAAGTCGGCGAAGGCGGCGAGCTTCTCGTAGATCTGTTCGGCGACGTCGCCGGTGATGCCCCGCTCGGCCATGCCGGCCAGAAGCCGAGCGTGCAGACGCTCCATGCGCTCGTGGCTGCGCTTGGACCCCATAGCCTGGCGCAGCTGGTCGGACTCGGCGGGTGAGAAGCCGGCGACGTCGATCGCCATCTGCATGAGCTGCTCCTGGAAGAGCGGCACGCCGAGCGTCTTGGCCAGGCTCTTCTCGAGCAGCGGATGGAGATAGGTGACCGCCTCCTGGCCGTTGCGGCGCCGGATGTACGGATGCACCGAGCCGCCCTGGATGGGGCCGGGCCTGATCAACGCCACCTCGACGACGAGGTCGTAGAAGGTGCGGGGCTTCAGCCGCGGCAGCGTGGCCATCTGGGCCCGGCTCTCGAC
>JAFAUA010000522.1 GCA_019243595.1 Acidimicrobiia bacterium | reverse complement strand
CGATGGCGCCGCCCGGATCGCCGTCGCGCATGTGGGGCACCACCTGCTGGTCGATGATCTCGCCCGCTTGGAGGTCGGTCAGCGTGCCCTCCAGGCCGCGGCCGACCTCAATGCGGGCCTTACGGTCCTGGGTGGCGATCAACAAGAGGACGCCGTTGTCCTTGCCCTTCTGGCCGACGCCCCAGTTGCGCGCCAGGTCGATCGAGTAGTCCTCAAGCGACTTGCTCCCAGTGGTCTTGATGATGGCGACTGCGATCTGGTTGCCGCTGCGCTGCTGGTAGTCGTTGAGGGCGGCGTCGACCTGTTGGTTGACGTTGTCGGGCACGACGCCGGCGGCGTCGACGACGGGCGCCGTGAACTTCGGGAACGAGGTCGCGGCGACGAGCAGCAGCGCGACGGCTGCCGCTTTCAACGGCCCGTCGTCGTGGCGGTCGGCACTGTCGTCGTCGCGCCCGGCGTGGTCGTTGTCGCGTTGTTTCCGAGGTCGACCGTCGGCGCCGTGCGGGCCTGGGTCTGGGCGGTGAACAACGGCCGCTTGTGGAAGCCGAAGAGGCCGGCGACCATGCTGCGCGGGAAGTGCTGGATGGCGACGTTGTACGACGTCGCGACGGAGTTGTAGTCGCGGCGAGACTGGGCGATGCGGTTCTCGGTGCCCTCGAGCTGGACCTGCAGGTCGCGGATGTTCTGGTTGCTCTGGAGCTGCGGGTAGTTCTCGACGATCACCAGCAGGCGCCCGATGGCACCGTCGATCTGGTTGGCGGCGTCGATCTTCTGCTGGTCGCTGCGGGCGCCCGCGTAGTTCTCGCGCGCCCGGGCGATCTCGCCGAACACCGCCTGCTCCTGTCCCAGCGCGCCCCGGACGGCGTTGACTAGGTTGGGAATGAGATCGTTCCGTCGCTGAAGCTGGGCGTCGAGGTCCGCGAAGGACTGGTCGACCTTGCCACGTCTGTCGACGAGCCCGTTGTAGCTCGTCCCGATGATGATGCCGACGATGACGACCAGGCCGACAATTACGAGGAGTGGCGTCCAGCGGCGCACACCGGCGTGTCTACTCGATTACTTGGTGCCCTTGCGCATGGCCCCCATCTGCAGACCGGGGTTGCGCGAGTTGAACACGTAGGAGTTGACGATCGGCCCGATGTGGTTCGGGTCCCACTGCTCCTCACCCTTGGGGTTCTGGAGCTCTTCCTGCAGCGTCCACGGCTGGTAGCGGGCAATGGTGGATCCGACCGCGCGGAAGACCTGGCCGGTGACGTGCAGGGCCTGGTCGGACGCCAGCCACACGACAGTGGGCGCCGAGTTGCCGGGGTTCATGGCGTTGAACTCGGTGTACTCCTCGGGCTCCTTCAGCTCCATGTCCTTGACGATGGCGCCCGACATGCGGGTCATGCCGCCGGGGGCAACGGCGTTGGCGCGGACGCCGTAGTTGGCGAGCTCAAGGCTGGTGATGATGGTGAGGGCGGCGATGCCGGCCTTGGCCGACCCGTAGTTCGCCTGGCCGACGTTGCCCTGCAGCCCGGCGCTCGACACGGTGTTGACCACCGCGGCGCGCGGCTGGTTGCCGGCCTTGGACTGGTCACGCCAGTAGTTGGCGGCGTGGTGGGTGGTGGCGAAGGTGCCCTTGAGGTGAACGCGGATCACCGAGTCGAAATCGGCCTCGGTCATCTTGAACAGCATCCCGTCGCGCAGGATGCCCGCGTTGTTGACGAGGATGTCGAGCTTCCCGAAGCTGTCGACCGCCTGCTGGATGAGGTTCTTGGCGCCGTTCCAGTCGGCTACGTCGTCGTAGTTGGCGACGGCCTCGCCCCCGTTGTTGCGGATGACCTCGGCGACCTCTTCGGCCGGCCGCTTGTCGGCACCTTCACCGCCGACCGAGCCACCCAGGTCGTTGACGACGACCTTGGCGCCCTCCTTGGCCAGCAGGAGCGCCTCGCCCCGGCCGACGCCGTGCCCGGCGCCCGTGACGATCGCGACCTTGCCATCCACCAAACCCATTCTCAGCACCCCTCCGAAACCTGACGCAGTTGTCACATTCAACGTAGCCGCGCTGGAATAGCGGTCACCAAGCGCAGCCGTCGTTCGAGGAGAGATACATGGCCGTCGACAAGAGCCTCATTGGGACCCCCACCGGGAAATCGAAGATCACGATCGAGCGGGGTCCGGTGTCGAACTTCGCCAAGGCTGTGACCGACGACAACCCGATGTACCAGGATCCCGAGGCTGCGAAGGCGGCGGGCTTCGACAACATTCCGGCGCCGCCGACCTACAGCTTCGCCATGGCCCACTGGGGGGCGTTCAAGGAGCAGCAGCCGGCCGACGGTAACCCGGGCCGCAACCCGGTGATGGAGATCATCGGCAGCCTCATGCAGAAGGGCGGCCTGGTCCTGCACGGCGAGGAAGAGTTCGAGTACCACCGCCCCCTCGTCGTCGGCGACGTCCTCGAGGGTGAGGGCAAGGTCACCGACATCTACGAGAAGGACAGCAAGGGCAAGACGATGACGTTTCTCGTCACCGAGAACGTCTTCAAGGACGCCAAGACCGGCGAGCCCGTCGTCACCACGAGGATGAACCTCATCCACCGCAGCGGTTGAGGCGGGGCCCCAATACGGGGCTTGACGTGAATTTCTAACAGCGTTAGGTTCTACGAACAGTGGTCGTAGAACCTATTCGCGATAGGCGTGCGGAGCGCCGAGAGGCGACGAAGGCGGAGATCCTCGACGCCGCCTTCCCGGCCAGCTGCTGGAAGATGATCGCCCGCACGAGCG
>JAFAUA010000379.1 GCA_019243595.1 Acidimicrobiia bacterium | reverse complement strand
GCGATGTCGTCGTCGTCGATGGCCACGACGCTCGCCGCCGGCCACCCGGCCATGACCTCCTTGGCCAGGTTGGGACCGGTGAGGACGCCGCGGGGGTGGTCGGGCGCGACGTCGGCGATGACCTCGGTCATGCGCTTCAGCGTGTCCTGCTCGACGCCCTTGGTGAGACTGATGATGGGCGCCCCGTCGGTGAGGAACGGCTTGGCCTCGTCGAGGATCTCCCGGAAGCCGTGCGAGGGCACACCCATGACGACCACCTCGGCGCCGTCGAGGGCCTCCTCGAGCGACGACGTGGCATGGAGGCCTTTCGGCAACTGGTAGTCGGGCAGGTAGTCACGGTTGACGCGCGCCGTGGCGATGGTCTCAGCCAGGTCGGCGCGCCGCGCCCAGAGCACGGTCGGGGAGTTGCGCGCGGCAAGAGCAGCAACGGCGGTCCCCCACGACCCGGCACCGATGACAGCGGTCCGAGGCATGGGCCAAACCCTACTTGTGGGGGTGGCTCATAAGCTTCGCGTTGATGACCGAGTGGTTGGGGCCCGTCGCCGTGCTGGTTCCCGTGAAGGCGTTCGGCGACGCCAAGGTTCGGCTGGCACCCGCGCTGCCAGCCGACGAACGAAGCCGCTTGGCGCGCGCGATGGCAACGCACGTCGTCGAGGCAGCCCGGCCCCTTCCCGTCGCCGTCGTGTGCGACGACCCGACGGTCGCGGACTGGGCGCGTCAGAGTGGCGCCCTCGTCGTGTGGGAACCCGGACGCGGACTCAACGGCGCCGTCGAGGCCGGAGTCGAGCGCCTGGCGGCGGCCGGTGCCGAGCGCGTGATCGTGGCCCACGCCGACCTCCCGCTCGCGGGTCCGCTGGGGTGGGCCGGCCGCTTCTCCGGTGTCACCCTCGTTCCCGACAGGCGCGACGACGGCACGAACGTGGCGTGCGTTCCGGCCGCGTCGGGGTTCACGTTCTCCTACGGACCCGGTTCCTTCCAGCGCCACGGCGCCGAAGCGCGCCGGCTGGGGTTGGGCCTACGCGTCGTGCGTGAACCGCTCCTCGGCCACGACGTCGACGTCCCTGCCGACCTCACCGGGGCCCTCTGTTGAGCACCGAGCCCGGCGAGAACGAGGACGTCGCACGGGGATGGGCCCGCCTCCCCCGCTGGCAACACGTCACGCTGATCGTGCTGAGCGCGGTAGGGCTCGTCGCCGCCATCGCCAATGCGTGGGTCGCCACCACGGGCGGGAACCGGGCCATGCACGTCGTCTTCGGGCTGGTCGTTGCCGGGGTGCTGGTCACGCTCGTCACGTCCTACCGCCGGCGTCGGCGTTCCATCGTGTGACCGTCTTTACGCTCGATCTTCCCGTGCCCCAACGGGCCCTCGCCGTGGCTGCGCACCCTGACGACGTCGAGTTCGGTTGCGGCGGCACATTCGCCAAATGGGCGGCTACCGGATGCGCGATTCATCACCTCATCTGCACCGACGGGTCCAAGGGCACGTGGGACGCCGATGTCGACAAGGACGAGCTCGTCGGCACCCGGCAGGCCGAGCAACGGGAGGCGTCCCGCGTCCTCGGCGGCACGGGCGACGTCGTCTTCCTCGGGCACAACGACGGCGAGCTCGACGCCGGGCTCGCGGAACGTCGTGAGGTTGCGAGCTGGATCCGCCGGCTGCAACCCGACGTCGTCCTCGGCCACGACCCGTGGCGCCGCTACCGCCTGCATCCCGACCACCGAAACGCCGGCTTCCTGCTGACCGAGGGGATCGTGGCCGCCCGGGACCCGCAGTTCTTCCCGGACCTGGGCCTGGCGCCCCACCGCCCGAAGACCCTGCTCCTGTGGGAGGCCGACGAACCGGACCACGTCGAGGACGTGGGCGCGCACCTGCAAACCAAGGTCGCTGCCCTGCTCGCCCACCGCAGTCAGTACCGGTCGACGATGCACATCGACGACCCGGCTGACAACCATCAGGTGGAGCGCTTCCGCCGGCGTGTGGCGGCCACGGCCGCCGATCATGGGCGGCCGGCGGGCGTCGCCTACGGCGAACGCTTCAAAGCCATCCGCGACCTGTAACCGCGGACTGCCGCCCCAACGCGACGAAGGGCCCTTGCGGGCCCTTCGTCGTCAGAGGGTTGCTAGCGCTTCTTGGCGGCCGGCCGCTTGCGGGCCGTCGTCTTCTTGCGCGCTGCAGTCTTCTTGCGGGCGGGCGCCTTCTTGCGCGTCGCCTTCTTCTTGGTCGCGGCCTTCTTACGGGTCGCAGTCTTCTTCTTCGTCGCGGTCTTCTTCCGCGTCGCAGTCTTCTTCCGCGCCGTTGCCTTCTTACGGGCGGGCGCCTTCCTCGCTGTGGTCTTCTTGCGTGCGGTCGACTTCTTCGCCGTCCGCTTCTTCGTCGCCTTTCGGGCGCCCGAAGATGCCTTCTTGGCTGGGCTCACGATGGCCGCCTTTCGTCAACGCCGTGCTTTACGCGTGGCTCTTGCCTATGAAGACGCCATCTCAATCGACGACGCCTTCCGGGCGGGGGCTGCCGGATGACAGTCCCTCCGCTCTTGTTCAGGAACTCCTCGTACGCGGAGCTCGCTGAGAACTTGATCGCCGCGCCTGTGCGCGGGTTGCACGACCTCGTGCATCGCCTCTACAGCGACTCTGTCGGGCAACTCGAACGTGTTCAAAGGTGTTGCTGACTCCCCTGTAATGAAGAAGTACCTAACAATCAGACAGGAACGATCGCTTGCGGTCAAGCATTTCCGTTGCACCGCGTGCATGTGCAACGCGCGCGCAAACACGTGTTGGACGCGAAAATCCTTTGTTTGCAAGGACTTTTTGCATGTCGCGCACGTGTCGCGCACTGTCCGATCAATTTCGTTCATTGTTCGTCATGCACGCGTCGCGCGTGCACAAGATGCAACAGAACGCGTTCACTGCTTGTGCGCGCCGAGAACTGACTATGGATTGTGCAAGCGCGTTGGATAGACCCGCGCGCGTCGTGGGTACGAAGAACAACGCGTGCTGTCGAGTTGCAACGTCGCGGCGCGCGTGCGCGATCGCACTCGCGTTGTGCGCGCTTTGCGCGCTCGTCGCGTGCACCAGCAACTCAGCCATACCCACGCATCCCGGGCCCCTAGCAACGCCGAAGACCATCGACGACGTGACTGGAATCTGGCGAACCGTGCGTCAGAACACTTTGGAACTGCGCAAGACGGGTTCGTACGCCCTCATCTCACCGGTGGCCAACGCGATGGGCGGCAGTTTCGTCCTCGACGCCGACCACATCACGTTCTCGGACACCAAGGGGTGCGGGTCAGCCGACGGCGTCTACCGGATCCAGGTCAGCCCCAAGAACAAGATCTTGCTCACCGAGCCCGACGACGCGTGCGCCCCGCGGCGCCGGGCGCTCACGTCCGACCCTCTGGTCTACGCCCAGCCCGACTTTTCCTGAGCCGGCGCCTCGGCTTCGACGCGCCGGGCCATGAAGTCACGCATGGCCTCGACGATGCCCTCGGGCTCCTCGATGGGCAGCATGTGGCCGCCCTCCTCGAACCACACAATCTCGCTGTCGGGAATCGAGTCGGCCATCTTCTGCTGCACACTCGGCGGGGTGAACAGGTCCTTGCGGCCCGCGAGGATCAGGGTCGGCGCCGCGATCCTCGGCAGGAAGTCGGCGCTCTCGTGCTTGCGCTGCTGTCCCATCATCTTGAAGAGCACCGAGAAGTCGAGCTCGACGATCTGCTTGAGGTGGGGCGCCAACCCCTCGGCTGTGACCTTCGGCCCCGCGACCCTGATCAGGCGCACCAGCTTCACGCCGACATCGGGGTTGGCGATCGGCTTGTTGAACGGCTTGAGGAAGGCGAACGGGAAAACGCCGAGAAGGATGTCGGCCACCGGATACACCCGGTCGAAGATGCCAATGTCGGCGAACGTCCGCACCGGGTTCTCGAAGGTGCCGGCTACCGGCATCAGCGCCGCCACTCGATCGGGCGCCAGCCGGCAGGCCTCGACGATGATCTGCACGCCGAGTGAGTGCCCGGACAGAGCGACGCGTTCAAGCCCGAGGTCGTCGATGACCTCGAGCACATCCCGTGCCAGCCGCTCGGTGCTCACGTCTTCGCTGCGGAGCTTGCGGGCCAGGAACCCCGGGTCGCGCGGCAAGCCGGATTCCCCGTGGCCGCGGGTGTCCATGAAGATCGTCGGGTGGCCATCGTCGACCATCCCCGGTCCGATGCCCGCCCAGTAGGCGTCGCTGCACGTCCACCCGTTGACGAAGAGGATCGGCGTCTTCGGTCCGTCCCCGACCACCGTGTAGGCGATCGGCGTGCCGTCGGAGACGGTGACCGTCCGGTCCTTGGGCCAGATGGCGTACTCGTGGGCGGTAGGGATCGGCATAGGAGTCATCTCACCAGAGAAGAGAGGTCGGCAGCGACCTCAGTGGGTTCGGGATCGACGGGAAGATCCCCTTCTTTGGTGACTCCGCTGAGCACGAGGGCGAACGGCACGCCAAGGGCGACTGCGAACAGGCCGTCGGTCGAAGGCCGGTCGCCGACCACCCTCGAGCCGTCGACGTCGCCCAGTCGTGCTTCCACCAGGTGCACCATCGGGGCGTGCGGCTTGCCGGCCACGGTCGGGTCCACCCCGGCGGCGATCGCAACTGCCCCCAGGATGGCGCCTCCTCCCGGGATCGGACCCTCCGGTGTCGGATAGGTGGCGTCGTCGTTGGTTCCGATGAGCCGAGCGCCGGCCATCACCGCCGTGGCGGCCCGCGTCAGCCCCTCGTAGTTGAAGTCCCGGTGCCAGCCGACGACAACCGCGTCCGCGTCGCCGTCCTCCACGGTGCGCACGCCGCGCGCCCGAAGCGCTTCGTCGACGCCCTCGCCTGCACACACGAGTGCGGTCTCCCCCGGCTCCAGCAGGCTCGCCGCGGCCTGGCCCGAGGTGACGAGATCGTCGGGTCCTGCCGGGACACCCACGCGCTCGAGCTTCGCCAGGTACTCGTCGACGCGCGCCGAGGAGTTGTTCGACACGAACAGCACGCGCTCGCCTCTGTCGCGCAGACGGGCGACAGCATCGGCCGAGCCCGGTATGGGCTCGTCGCTCAGCCAAAGCACGCCGTCGAGGTCGAGGATCCAGGCCATCAGCGCAACACGTCCAAAGAACCCGGCACGACGCCCTGGCGGCTGTCCGCCGGTCGTGGTGTGCTCGGGAAGCGCGCCGCGCACACAACGGGAAGGGCGACCAGGCCAAGAGTGTCGATCGGAAGAGAGCCTGAGACAGGCAGCAGCGTCCACCGATCGTCGAACGCGTCTCGCAGAGGGAAGTTGTCCCGCCAGACTGCGGCCAGACGGCGCTTGCGAGCTGTCTCCACCAGGTCGTAGTGATCGTCCGTACCGCGCTGGAGGTGCAGGACCGCTACCGGGGCACTGGTGCCGTCACGGACGAGGAGGTCGGTCGCATTCTCAGGCACGTAGGTCGCGACCGGACCGTTCGCGGCTAACGCCACGACCGCGCCAGCCATCGGCTCATACCGTTCGAGTCGAAAGAGCTCACTGCCATCCAGGTCGTGACACACCACTGCATGGCCCTCCGACTGGAGGTTCGCCTCGACGCGGCCGTCGACGCCGAAAGTACGAGTGGCCCGGTGGCCGACACATGACGTACCGAGGCGATGACGAAGGGATCGAAGGGCGTGGCCCCCGCAGGCCTGTACCTCGCTGTGCCTGCACCAGCCGCGGCATCGCCGACGAGGTCACCACCGCAGTCCGGGCAGAACGCCCACCCTTCCTCGACGTCCTTGTGGCACCACAGGCAGCGCACAGCGCCCGAGGCTAGGAGCCGATGTGCTCGACGATGAGCTTGGTCACGACCTCGGGGATCTCTTCCGGCATCCAGTGCGAGGCGTCGAGCGGCTCGTACCGGTAGGGCCCGGTGACGAAGCGCTTCGTCAGCTCGGCGCCCCGCCGCCCGAGGGCGACGTCGTGGGTGCCGTACACATACAGCGTCGGCACGGTGACCAGCTCGGCGAGCTGCGAAGGCGCAGTGAGCGCCGCGGCGCGGTACCAGTTCACGATGCTCGTCGCCGCGCCTGGCTCGCTGAGGACGCTCAGGTAGGCATCGACCTTCCGCTCGGGGAGTCCGGAGCGGACGAGTGCCTTGCGGAAGCGAGGCCCGCCGACTGCCGACGTCGTCATCCATTCAGGCAGCCGCGGCAGTTGGAACACGAGGAAGTACCACGAGCGGAAGATCTGGGTGCTCGTGAGCAGCGCTCGACGAAAGGCCGCCGGGTGCGGTGTCGCAAGCACCGTCGCGCTGCGCAACCGGTCTGGGTGCCACATCGCGAGGTACCAGGCCACGGCCCCACCCCAGTCGTGGCCGACCACATGGAACCGCTCGGCTCCGGCCGCGTCGGCAAGCGCCAGCACATCGCCAACCAGGTTCTCGCCCGTGTAGGAGCGTCGACCGCTCGGTCGCGCGCGCCGCGAGTACCCCCGCTGATCCGGCGCCAGCACCCGGTAATCGGCAGCGACCAAGCCGGGCACGACGTCATCCCACGCTTCCTTCGTCTGCGGGAACCCGTGCAGGAGGATGACGACCTCGCCGGTCTCTGGTCCCTCGTCACGAACGTCGAAGACCAGGTCCCCGTTGCGGAACTCGTTCACCCGGCGGAGGCTAAGCGGTCGGCTCCGGCGCTCCTCAGTCGTAGTGCTGGAGTCGCGGCCACATCTGGCCCCAGGGCTGCGCCGGTCGGCGGCAGATGTAGACGTGACCGCCCCGCTCTTCGTTCTCGACGCCGGCCCGGTTGTCGATGCGGGCGACGGTCGTCACCTCGCCGAAGAAGTCGCGCAGGTAGCTGTCGTAGTCATTCGTGTCCTTCGGCCCCGGCGCCACCGCGATCACCGTCGTCGCATGTGGGTTTCCAGGTCCCCACAGCGCGAAGTTGTTCTGCCCGCTGACTGCTTTGGGAAGGCCGTACTTCCCGCCGAACTCGTTGATGGCGCCCGCCTCGCCGTAATCGGCGGTGAAGATCACCGCGTTTGTGCGCTCGTCGGTGGGGAGGGAATGCCAGACGCCCGACACCGTGCGCAGGAAGTCCGGCCACCCGATGGTCTCGACGCCGACCTGATTGATACCCGCCGTCCACCCGACGTCGGACGCTGGCAGGACGGGTAATGCGATGGGCAACGCACCAACCGTGACGATCGCCATCCACACGAGCAGCGTTCGATGACGTGACAGCTCGCCGGCCCGCTCCTCGAGCACGACGGCGCCGGCGGCGACGAGAACGAAATACACGGCGGCCAGGTAGTAGGCGTGCTTCCCACCCGTGAGCCCGAAGAACAGGAACAGCAACACGTAGGCGAAGACGAGCGAGCGTCTGACCGGGACACGCGACCGCCACAGCGCCAAGAGTCCGGCGATCCATACGCCCGTCATCGCCGGATTGGGCATCACGAACTGGGACGGCACGAACTGGGCGAACCCACCAAGGCCGCCGTACTTCTGGTTGAGGCGGCGGGTCATGTCGATCGTCGCCCACCCATGGTCCGCCTGCCAGATGATGTCGGGAACGGTGCAGAGGACGACGATCGCGGCCCCGGCGAGGAACCACCAGGACCGGAACACTCGCCGTTCGCCGAACAGCAACATCCCGAGGAGCACGGCCGCCACGAAGAAGCCGATGCTGTGCTTGTTGGCCAGACCGAGCCCGACGACCGCGCCGGCCGGCACCCACCAGCGGGGATCGCGTGTCCGTCCGACCCTGATCACGAACAGGGCAAAGGCCGGCCAGGCCAGAAGGTCGTAGGCCGTCGGTCCGTGGAAGTGGTCGACGGAGAGGAGCACCCCAGCAGTCGCCGCGCCCGCCGCGGACAAAAGCTGCGCCGTCCGCCTGCCTCCGAGCTCGCGCGCCAGGAGGCCGCCGACCATCACCGTCCCCGCTGCCGCCAGCGCTGGGAACAGACGCAGTCCCACCAGCGAATGGCCGAACAGCATCAGCGATACGCGCGCCAGGAGCGGGGTCAGAATCGGCTGGTCGACGTAGCTCGCGGCCAGGTGGTGCGCGCACTGCAGGAAGTAGAGCTCGTCGCGATGCCAGCCGTAGCGGGCGGCCAACGCCATGAACAGGGCGAACGTCGCACCGGCGACCACGTAGACGCGCCGATCGAAAGCGGCAAGGGCGTCGCCCTCTGCCGCTGCTCTCTCAGGCGCCGATGAGTCTCGCTGTTGCTCGACGACCAGGAAGCTTGACGACTTCGATGGCCGACGGCAACTGCTCTTTGACCTCGGTGTCGTGGGTAACGACCAGCACCTGGCGGAAGCGGGCCTTCAGGCGCTCGAGGGCGAGCAGCATGCGCTCCTTGCGGTCGGCGTCGAGGGGCCCGAAGACCTCGTCGAGCACGAGCAGACCGACCGTGCCACCCGACTGGAACCGCACGTGCTCGCTGATGGCGACGCGCAGGGCGAGGTTGGCGAGGTCGGTCTCGGAGCCGGAGAAGCGGTCCATGCCGTAGACGCGGCCGGCGTCGTGGATCTGGATCTCGTAGCTCTCGGGGTCGACCTCGAGAAGGTCGTACTCGTGATCGGTGAGCTCGGCGAACAGGTCGGCAGCCTGCGCCGACAGGCGCGGACCGACGGTGGCGACCAGGTTGTTGCGGAAGACGTTCAACAGCTCGCCGAGCTTGCTCAGGTGGCGGGCGTCCTCGGCGAGGTCGGCGATCTTGGCGTGCTGCTCGACGGCGTCGGCCAGGCGCTTCGCCGTCTGCTGGGCGATGGCGCGGGACTCGGCGGCCTTGATGCCCGCCGCTTGCGCGGCCTGCCGAGCCATCACCATCGCTGCCTCGGCCCCCTCCAGCTTCTTGGCCGCGGCGTCGAGCTGTTCGGGCTTACAGGCGGGGGCAGCCACCTTCTCGCGCAGGGTCTGCAGGGTGCCCGTGAGTTCGCCGACGTGCTCGCGCGCGGTGCGCAGCTCGGCCTCGACCTCGGGCCGACGACCGAGCCGGTCACGGAGGACTTCGCACTGGGTCTGCGCCTTGCGCCGTCGGTCGACGTCGGCGGCCAGCACGCGGCCTTCGTCGGGCTCGGGCGCGGGCTCGAGCCCTCGCAACGCGTCGGCCAACGCCTTCTCGGCTGCCGTGCGCCGCTCGAGCGCCTTCTCGTGTGCGACCCACACCTCTTGCGTCTTCTTCAACGCCTTCGCCTGCCGCTCGGCCTCCGTGACCGCGGCGGCCACGGTCTTGGCGAGCGCCTTCTGCTGAGCCGTCAGCTCGGCAGTGGTGGCTTCGGCGCGGGAGAGCTCGTCAGCCCGGTGCTGTTGCACCTGCTCGAAGGCGTCACCTAGGGCCTGGCCGCACAAGGGGCAGTCGGCCTCGCCGGAGAGCGCCGAAGCTCGGTGGACCATCTCCTTGGCGCGGCTGAGCTCGTCGGCAGCCGCCTTCATGCGGCCCTCGACCTCGGCAAGCTGCCGGCCCGCGCCCTCGGCCTCGGCGCGCGCCGAGTCGAAGACCGCTTCGTCGGGTCGGGCCGGTTCTTCGAGCACGGGGATCTCGGCGAGCGCCGTGCGCGCCCGGTCGACGGCCTGCACTGCCGTCAGTCGCTGCTCCGCCTGGGCAAGGCCGGCAGCGTCGGGCTCGAGCTTGGTCAGCGCCTCGGCGGCCTCGGCCAGGCCCTGCAGCTCGGTCTCGAGCTCCTTCAACCGCTTCTCGGCCCGCTCGAACTCCACCTTGGTCGCCTTGCCCTCGGCAACGATGCGGTCGTACTCGTTGCGCGTCACCACGAGTACGTCGTGCGCCTTCCGCGCCGCTGTGTGGGCTTCTTCGGCCTGCGCTAGCTCCTTGGCGGCCGCCGTCTCTTTCTCAGCCGCCGCCTTGGCGACGGTCTCGGCGTCGGCGACATCGGCCTTGGCCTTCTCGACGTCGGGCAGGAGATCGCGGGCCCGCGTGTACTGCTCCATCGCCATTCGCCCGTCCTTGCGGGCCTGGTCCTTGGCCGCATCGACCGGCGTGATGCCGAGCAGCTGCAGCACGAGCTTGCGCCGTTCGGCCGGCGTCTGGCCGCTGAAGCTGGCGATCTGCTTCTGCTCGGCGAACACCGACGCCCGGAAGGCAGCGTCGTCCATGCCGAGGATCGAGCGGACGTAGCGGGCGGTGTCGCGCACACCCTCGGCGACCTGGAGACCGTCGGCGTGGGCTTCGGCCTTGACGGTGGAGTTGACGCCCGAGATCGTGCGCCGCACCAGGTACAGGTGACCCTCGTGCTCGAACTCGACCTCGGCGGCACAGTC
>JAFAUA010000254.1 GCA_019243595.1 Acidimicrobiia bacterium | reverse complement strand
GTCGTCGAGCGTGGGCCGGGCGACGTGTACGGAGCTGATGGTGATGTCGGGGTCGGCGAACAAACGTGGGACGAACTGCTCGCCATGGGCGACGAAGAAGGTAATGGCGCCTTCGGACACGGTGGGCTCGAGGTCGAAGCGCTCGGACAGGACACGCATCGCTGCGTCGTCGTCCTCGGTCGAGATGCTCACGCGGTCGCGGCCGACGCTGCGCTTGAGCGCTTCGGGTGTGTCGATGACGACGATCTCACCGTTGTCCATGATGGCGATCCGGTCGCAGTGCTCGGCCTCGTCCATGTAGTGCGTGGTGAGGAACATGGTGATCGCCTCACGGCGCTTGAGCTCGTTGATGTAGCCCCAGATGTGGCTTCGGGTCTGGGGATCGAGGCCGACCGTTGGCTCGTCGAGGAACAGCACACGCGGCGAGTGCAACAACCCGCGGGCGATCTCCAGACGGCGCTTCATGCCCCCGGAGAAGGTCTTGACGATGCTCTTGCGCCGCTCCCACAGGCCGACCATGTCCATGACCTGCCTGAGGCGGGCGTCAAGCTCGTCCTTGGGCACCCGGTACAGCTCGGCGTGGAAGCGCAGGTTCTCGCCTGCGGTGAGGTAGTCGTCGAGCGTCGTGTCCTGGAAGACCAGACCGATCTGCCGGCGCACCTCGGTTCGCTGGGCCACCACGTCGAAGCCCGCAACCTTCGCCGACCCGGCACTCGGGCGAATCAGCGTGCACAGCATGGAGATGGTGGTTGACTTGCCCGCCCCGTTGGGCCCCAGGAAGCCGTAGGTCTCGCCCGGCTCGACCGAGAAGTTGACGGCCTTGACCGCCTCGAAATCGCCGTAGCGCTTGGTGAGCTGGGTCGCTTCCACCGCCGGCCCCTCGCCGCCGGAGCTCGCGTCGACGTTGCGTCCGGCTACCTGCACCATGAGGCGACTGTACCGGGGCGGCGTTCGGCGGCCGCTTACGCTTCGCGCTCGATGGCCCGCTCCCTTTCACAGCTCGATCGCGGCACGGTCGTCGTGCTGCCGTCGGCGACGTTTCCTGAGAGCGAGCTGCGAAAGATCGTCGGCATCCAGCACTACGAAGAGCGGCTGCTCTGCACGACATCGCTGCTCGCCGAGCGCGACGTCGAACTCGTCTACATCACGTCGCTTCCCGTCGACCCAGCGATCGTCGACTACTACCTGGGTTTTCTCCCAGATCCTGACGACGCGCGCCGCCGGTTCCACCAGGTCGTCGTGGGGGAGGACTCGGGCCGCGCCCTTTCGGCGAAGGTCCTCGACGCGCCCGACGTGATCGAAACCGTGCGCAGGCTCGTCGACGGCGCCGAGAACGCCTATCTGTCGCCGTTCAACGTCACGGCCTTGGAGGGTCGTGTGGCCGAGCTACTCGGCCTCCCGTTGTTCGGCGCCAGTCCCCAGCTGGCATCGCTCGGGTCGAAGACCGAGTCGCGCCGGGCGGCGCGCAAGGCGGGCGTCGACGTCCTCGACGGTGAGGAGGACCTGCGCTCGGTGGCCGAGCTCGAGGCTGCCCTTGAGGGACTACATGCGCGGCGACCGGACGCACAGGCGGCGGTGATGAAGCTGAACGACGGGTTCTCCGGGCAGGGCCACGCCATCGTGGAGCTCGACGGCTTCACTTCCCTCGAGGACGCGCGGATCACGTTCATCGCCGAGGAAGAGTCGTGGGCCTCGTATTCGGCGAAGGTCGAGCAGGGCGGCGCCGTCGTCGAGCAGCTCGTGCGGGTGCCGGGCGTCGTGTCGCCGAGTGTGCAGCTGCGGATCACACCGGGTGGCGCCGTGGAGGTGGTTTCCAACCACGATCAGATCCTCGGAGGTCTGCACGACCAGGTGTACCTCGGCTGCCGCTTCCCGGCACGTGCCGACTACCGGCTCGACATCCAGGAGCGGGCCCGGCGCGTCGGCGAGGTGCTCGCCGCCGACGGGGTCATCGGTCCGTTCGGCATCGACTTCGTGCTGCTGCCCGGTGACGCGGATGGCGACGATCGCTGGGAGTACAACCTCAGTGAGATCAACCTGCGCATGGGCGGCACGACACATCCGTTCTGGATGGCGCGCGCCGTGACAGGTGGCGTGTACGACCCCTCGACGGGCGACCTCGTCGTCGACGGGAAGCCCAAGTGCTACGTCGCGAGCGACAATCTGAAGAGCCAAGGCCTCATCGGACGCTCGCCCGCCGAGGTGATCGGTGCCATCGAGGAGGCCGGGCTGGCCTTCGATGCCGGTCGCGGCGTCGGTGCGACGCTGCACCTGCTCGGAGCGTTGCCACGATTCGGAAAGATGGGCGTCACCTGCATCGCCGACTCACCGGACGAAGCCCACGCCCTCTATGAGGAGGTGAGCGCTCTCCTCGTCGGGCCGTCGGTAGCCTGACGGCCGTGCGGGGGAGGGCCTCGAGGTACGCCGCGGGTGTGATCGTCGTTGCGCTGGCGGCGGCCGCCCTTGCCGCCTGCGGACGGATGGAGCGCCCGACCATGGGTGCCACCGTGCCGTCGACGACGACCACGACGACCATTCCGTTCAGGCTGGTCGCCGAGGTACGGCCCGAGCTGAAGTCCGTCGACGTCTTCGACGCGCCCGACGCACCGGCGCCCAAGACACATCTGTCGAACCCGGATCCCATGGGCGTGCCGCGCGTCTTTCTCGTCGACGAGGGCCAGGCTTCGTCGTGGCTGAGGGTCGACCTTCCGATCCGTCCCAACGGAAGCACCGGTTTCATCCGCAGTAGCGACGTCAATCTGGCCGAGGACACGTGGCGGATCCGAGTGGAGCTGACCGCCCACCGCATCACCGTGTGGAACGGCAACGACGTCGCCCATACCGAAGCTGTCGGCGTCGGCACGGCCGCCTCGCCGACACCACCGGGCGAGTACTACGTCACCGAAGCGCTGACCGTTCCGTCGTGGCAACGCTCGGCGTACGGTCCGTACGCCTTCGGCATCTCTGCGCACTCCGACGTGTACACGACGTTCGGCGGGGGAGACGGCAGCATCGGCATCCACGGCACCGGCGACCCGTCATCGCTCGGCAAGGACGCCAGTCACGGTTGCATCCGGCTGAGCAACGACGGCATCACCAGC
>JAFAUA010000173.1 GCA_019243595.1 Acidimicrobiia bacterium | reverse complement strand
CGATCGGTCGGCGCCGACCGCCTCCAAGGTTGTCGTATTCGGGTTCTCCGGCCTCAGTTGGGACGACATACGCCACGGTCAAACACCGAACCTGCGGGCGCTCGTCGCGCGCGGAGCCGTCGGGGCAATGACCGTCCGCACCGTCTCGCGCCAGCCCAGCGCGGGCGAGGGCTACGCGACGCTGGGGGCGGCGGCACGTGTCAAGGGACCCGAAACTGAAGACGCAAGCGGCGGTGGTGTGCCAATCATCGGTCACCACTCGCCGCTCACCGTCGAAGGGGCGCGGGACCTAATCGCCGCCAACCGGGGGCGCCACCTGTCCACAGGCCCAGGCGCACTCGGCGACGCGTTGAGGGCCGGCGGGCATCGAGTGGCAATCGTGGGACCGGCTGGGCCAGGCGCCGCGCCGGTCGAGGCTCTGGCGGCCATGAACAGCGATGGATCCCTGCCCGAAGCTTGGCTCTTTCCCGCTGGATCGCCCGCCGGAAGCGCACCCACCGACGTCGGGTTCCTAGCCGCGCTGGACGATGCGCTCGCTCGCGCCGACGCCGTGTTTGTCGATCCGGGCCAGACGCCCGCGTCAGCAGGGGGCCAGAGCAACCGGTCGGGTCGACCGGCACGCGTTGAGGCCACCGACCACGTCCTAGGCGACCTGATAGGCCGCCTGCCGGCGGCCACGCGCCTGGTGGTCATCTCGGTCGTCCCCCCCGGACCGGCCTGGCACCTCGCGCCGGTGGTCGTCGCTGGCGCAGGCGTGCCCCATGGCTACGTCGACTCGCCCTCGACGCGACGTCTCGGACTTGTGACGCTGACCGACGCGGCGCCGGAGATCGTGACGTCGCTGGGCGGACGCCCTCCAACCGCCATGATCGGCCGACCGTTCCGCTACCACCCCGCCCAGCCAGATCTGGCCCGGCTGGCCGGGCTCGACCGTGACGGCCGAGCGCGTGCGACGACCTACTTCCCGATCGCGGTCGGCTTCGTCGTGCTGCACGGCATCGTCTATCTCCTCGCCGCGTGGTGCCTCGCCGGTCGCCGGCGCGCATCGCGGCTGCGGCCGTTCGTCTGCTACGGCCTCCTGGCGATCGCTGCGTTCCCACTGGCGACCTACCTGCTGCGGGTCGTCCCACCTGCGGTCGTCGGTGGGTGGGCGGCGGTGGCGCTGCTCGGCCTGGACGCCCTGCTCGTGATGGTCGCCAGCCGGGCGCGCACCCACGCTCTGGCGCCGCTGCTGGTCCTGTCGGCGCTGACCGTCGTGCTGCTGATCGGCGACGTGGCCACCGGTGCTCGCCTGCAGGTCAACAGCATCCTGGGCTACGCCCCACTCACCGCTGACCGCTTCTACGGCATCGGCGGCACGACCCTCGGGGTCCTCGTTGCCGCCACCCTCGTCGCCGCCGCGCTCTACGTGCAGCTCTCCCAACGCACTCGAGAGGGGCTTGTCGTTGTCGCCGCCACGTTCGTCGTGGTTGTGGTCGTGGCCGGCGCCCCGGTGCTGGGCGCCAAGGTCGGCAGCATCCTGACGATGGCGCCGGTGTTCGTCGTCACCTTCGCCGCCCTCGCCGGCACCCGCCCGAGCTGGAAGACGATCGTGGTCGCGGTCGGCGTCACGGTCCTGGTCCTGGCCGGGGCGAGTGCGGTCGAATTACTGCGCCCCGCGGCGACGCGCAGCCATCTGGGCGAACTCGTGGGGTCGACGAGCGCCAACGGCGGGGGATCCTTACTCACCGTCATCGTCCGCAAGGCGTCCACCGATGCCCGGGTATTCGTCGAGACAGTGTGGTCATGGCTGGCCTTGATCGTGACGGTGTTCGTCGGCTACCTCCTGGTGCGCGACCACCGCTTCCGGCGGATCTTGCCCGTTGGCTCACCGATGCGCGCCGGCGCACTGGCGTTGGTCGGCGCCGGCGTGGTCGGTCTGGCGGTGAACGACACCGGGATCATCATCACGGCCCTCGTGCTCGTCTACCTCGGCCCCTACCTCGCGCTCTCCGCGATCGACACGTCGAGACGCCGCGAGGCTGTCGCCGCCGGCGAAGCAGCCGCGCCGGTTCCCGCCGCGCTCGGAACGCCCTCTACGTAAGGCGACGAACCCTTCACATTCGAGCCAGCAGCCGGGTCGCCAGTTGTCGGGCGACGCGTTCGTCGTCAGCTCGACTTCTGATGGTGCGGCCCGATCCCGTGCCTTGGACAGTGAGCTTGAGCACGTATCCGCCTTTGACCACAACAAGGCCATCGTCGGGACCGGTGCCCTGCCAGCTCGACTCCCCCAGTCCGGGCACGGGCTCGCCGCCAATACCTTGGGTCGAGGCGCGGAACAGGTCGGCGAGACCGATGCCAGGGCTCGGCGCCGCGACGTTCAGGAACACGGCATTCGGTGACGGGTCCAGCAACCACCTGCAGTTTGCTGAGTTCTCCGACACCGCGGTAGCGGAGTGGGAGCGGACTCGCAGTGCCGTCTGACTCTCGACGTCGGCCACGGCGAGCAGCCCGCAGACGCGCATCGCGCCGGAGACACTGGTGGCCGACCGGGCCATCGTCGTCGGTGCGAATGAAGGCACTCGACCGGGTGTCGACGAACAACCGAGAGGCGAGGCGACGACGACGATGCCGACCAAAAGCGTGCAGAGCGCTACTCGTGCCGGCCTGGCTGGCCGCGGGCCGATCATTGAGCTCGGCCCGGAGCAACCCTGGCCGTCACCTGGGATCGTCTTAACGCGCCACTCCATACCGTGCGGGTCCGGAGGCCAGCGAACCCGAGGCTTGTCGGAAGATCGAGATGCACACGAGGGCCACACCCTTGCCGGCGTGGGACGATCACACGCCAGCGCCGACGCGTGCGCCGAAGCGATGGCGGCGGCGCCTTGGCCTGGGCGCGCTTGCGTTCACGCTCGTCGTTGTGTTGGTCACCGGGCTCGGCTACGCCTATCTGAAGTATCGGTTCTCGCAGATCACGCGCGTGGCCTGCCCCGACTGCGGCAACAAGGGCGCCGGCGGTCCGATGACCGTGCTCGTCGTCGGCTCGGACAGCCGGGCCGACCTGAGCGCTTCGGATGCAGCGCACTTCTGCGCCAAGGCCGACTGCAGCGACCAGGCGGGCCCCAATCACTCTGACTCCATCATGCTCATCCACGCCGACCCGGCTCAGAAGAAGGCCACGGTGCTCTCGATTCCCCGCGACCTCAACGTGCCCATCGCCAACAGCACCAGGCGCGACCGAATCAACACCGCCTTCTCGGTGAACATCGACACGCTCGTCGCAACGATCAACCAGAACTTCGGCATCAAGATCGACCACTTCGTCATCGTGGACTTTGTCGGGTTCCGCAGCATTGTCAACAGCCTGGGCGGCATCGACGTGTACTTCCCGTCGCAGGCGCGCGACCTCATGTCGGGCCTCCACGTGGCCCAGGCCGGCTGCGCGCACCTCGAGGGCGATAACGCCCTGGGCTACGTGCGCAGTCGCCACTACCAGTACTTCGAGGCCGGCCGCTGGCACGACGACCCCTACAGCGACCTGAGCCGGATCCAGCGCCAACAGGACTTCATCCGCCGGGTGATGCGCAAATCGCTGACCGTACGCAACCCGCTGACCGCGAACGCGCTGATCGGCAACGCCGTCCACGCCGTCAAGATCGACAATCAGTTGTCTCAGGGTGACATCCTGCACCTGGGCCAGCGCCTGCGATCCCTGTCGCCCGACGCAGTGGAGATGCTGACGATCCCCACCTCGCCGATCACGGTCGGCGGCGCCGACGAGCTGAAGATGCGCCAGCCGCAAGCGGCACAGACGATCCAGCAATTCCTGCAGGAAGCAGCGCCCTCGGCGGGGACCGGGTCAGCGGGCGTGTTGCCGTCGAGCGTGCGGCTGCGAGTCCTCAACGGCAGCGGGATCAAGGGCCAGGCGACGACGGCGGCTACGAAGCTGCAAGAGGCAGGGTTCGGCGTCGCCGGCTCAGGTGATGCCGACTCATTCGGGTATCGCACCTCGGTAGTGCGCTATGGACCGGGCCAGGAATCCAAGGCCCGCGTCGTTGCGTCGACCATCGTTGGGGGTGCAGAGGTGAAGGAGGATCCAACGCTGAAGGACGTCGACCTCGTCGTGGTCACGGGCTCGGACTTCGCGGGCGTAAGTGCGCCGGCGGTCGCCCCCACGCCGCCGACGACGGCTCCCGGCGGTCCCCAAGCCACGCCGGGAGGACCGCCCCAAAACACAGGCGCGCCCGCCCACCCGACGTGTTGAGGAGCGCGATCCCGTGAGCCTCGACGATGGCTATCGTCCGCCGGTGTTTCTTCGGCGCCGCACCGTGATCGCAGTCGTTGCCGCGTTTGGCGCGGCCACGGTGTAGGCCTTCCTCGCGTCGGCGGCGACGAACTCGCTGGTGTGGCCCGCGTTGCGCGTGTACGACGCCTTCAAGGTCTGCACCACTGACAAGGCCGCCAGCGGGCTCACCTCCCAAGCGCGAATGCCTTAACGGCGGCGGCGCACCTCGGCGGGGGGCTCGTAGTCGTCCCTGAAGCGCGCCTCGTACCGACGGGCGTCAAGGAGCCGAAGCACCGGCACGTTCCGAAGCTCCAGCACCAACAGCACGAGGCCAGCGGTCAACGCCCCGAGCCAGAGGTGACCCATGCCGACCACCACCCCTACCCCGGCGACGGCGAAGACCGCTCCTGCGGTTGTGACGCCCTTGATGAGGCCGCCCTCGCCATGGAAGACGACGCCACCACCGATGAAGCCAATGCCGGTGATCACCCCGGCGATTGCCTGGGGCGACGACCGGCCGACCACGGCGGTCACG
>JAFAUA010000124.1 GCA_019243595.1 Acidimicrobiia bacterium | reverse complement strand
AACAGCCCGAGCGCCATGAAGCCCAAAAGACGCGCCGCCCGAAGCACAGCCACAGGTTAGGAGTGGGTGTGAGCCCGGTAAAGACCCGCGGCCTCCGCTTCGTACTCGGTGCGGTCCTCGGCGGCCTGGATGACCTCGGGGGCGAATCCCTCGGCGACGTAGTCCTCATGGGTGAGGTGGTCGAGGCGGTCGGCGATGGCGGGGACCTCGAGGCCCTCGGTGACGGCGGCGGCCACGATTTCGTCCCACCGCCGAACCCGGCGCTCGGCCTGGTCGAGCATCGCCAGCACGTCGCCGTCGATGCCGAAGTGGGCGAAGTTGATCGACGTCACGCCCCGGTCGGCCAGCCGGTGGAGCTGGGACACGAGCAGGTCGGGGTCGATGTCGGGCGGCGGCACCGTCGGGCGTACCAGGTGTGACCCCGGCAGCGTGATGCCCACGGCGTCGCCGACGAAGACACCGCCGGTGTCGCTGTCGACCAGGCACATGAGGTGCTTGGCGTGGCCCGGCGTATAGAGGACGTCGAGATAGCGGCCACCGCCGACGTCGATGCGGTCACCCTCGTCGACGGCCTCGAGACGATGCTCGGGCACCGGCGTCATCGAGCCCCACAGCTCGTGCATGCGGTCCTCGCCGTAGACCCGCGTGGCACTGCTCCACAGGCGCTCTGGCGACCGCAGGTGGCGCGCTCCCTGCGTGTGTACGAACACGGTGGCGTTCGGGAAGTGCTCGGCCAACTTGCCGGCGCCGCCGCCGTGGTCGAGGTGCACGTGGGTGACGACGATGTTGGCCAAGTCGTCGCGGCCCACGCCCTTGTCCTCGAGGGCGGCAATGACGCGGTCGAGGCACGACTCGGGACCAGGTTCGACGAGCGTCGGCCGCGGCCCGGGCAGGAAGTAGCAGGACAGCTGATGCTCCTTGTCGTGCATCAGCGGGTCGATGGTCTCAACCGCCGGAGTTCCTGTCACACCCCGAACGTATCCTTGGTCTGTCGCTTCCCCCTCTCGATGAATCTGAACACGAAGGGAGAAAGTGCGATGACGAACGTCGCGGTGTTGATCGGGCGACTGGCCCGGCCCGCTGAGCCGAGGGACCTGCCCTCCGGCGATCGGCTGGTGCAGTACGAGGTGACGATCCCGAGCGAGACCGGCAGGGCCGAGGGCGTGCCCGTGGTCTGGTACGACGCGCCGGCGTCAGCCGAGGACTACGACGTCGACGAGAAGGTGGTCGTCGTCGGGCGGGTGCGGCGTCGGTTCTTCCAGGCCGGTGGCAGCACGCAGAGCCGCACCGAAGTCGTCGCCGACGCGGTGGTGCCGGCGCGGCAAGCGAAGCGGGCGGCCGCGGCCGTCGAAAAGGCACGCCAGGCGTTGCCGACGTAGCTGCCGGGCCGCTCCCCGGCCCGTAATACGCTGAATCGGCGCGGGTTTGAAGGAGCGGAGCATGAACCAAGAGCAGTTCAACAAGATGAAAGACGGACGCGGTTTCATCGCCGCCCTCGACCAGAGCGGCGGCAGCACGCCCAAGGCGCTCAAGCTCTATGGGATCGACGAAAGCGCGTACTCGAACGACGAGGAAATGTTCCGCGTCGTCCACGAGATGCGGACGCGCATCATCACCAGCCCCGCCTTCAACGGCGATCGGGTGCTCGCCGCCATTCTCTTCGAGAACACGATGGACCGCGAGATCGAGGGCAAGCCGTCGGGTGAGTACCTCTGGGGCGTCAAGAACGTGGTCCCCATCATCAAGATCGACAAGGGTTTGGCCGACGAGGCCGACGGCGCGCAGGTCATGAAGCCCATGCCCGATCTCGACGACCTGCTGAAGCGGGCGGCCGGCAAAGGCTTCTTCGGCACCAAGGAGCGCTCGTTCATCGCCGAAGGCAAGGAGGCCGGGGTCAAGGCCGTCGTCGACCAGCAGTTCGAGGTGGGCCGCCAGGTCGCCGACGCCGGTCTCGTGCCGATCCTCGAGCCCGAGGTCAGCATCAAGGCGTCGAACAAGGCCGAGGCCGAGGCGATGCTCAAGAAGGAGCTGCTCGCCGGCCTCGAGCAGTGGCCGAGCGACAAGTACCTGATGTTCAAGCTCACGCTGCCCGAAGAGGACAACTTCTACAGCGACCTGGTCGACCACCCGAACGTGGTGCGGGTCGTCGCCCTTTCGGGCGGTTACTCCCGCGAGGAGGCCAACGCCCGGCTTTCCCGCAACAAGGGCGTGGTCGCCAGCTTCTCCCGGGCACTCACCGAGGGGCTCTCCGCCCAGCAGAGCGACGACGAGTTCAACAAGACCCTCGACGCCTCGATCCAGAGCATCTTCGACGCCTCGAACTCGTAGCGCGGTCGCGCTCCGCAGCGCCTCCGTCGGCCTACGCTGAGGTTGTGACAGACACCACTCAGCACGAGCTGCGCGAGCTCGACCGTGTCGTCATCCGGTTCGCAGGGGACTCGGGGGACGGCATGCAGCTCACGGGCGACCGCTTCACGAGCGTCAGCGCCCTCTTCGGCAACGACATCGCCACCCTGCCCGACTTCCCGGCGGAGATCCGGGCCCCGGCCGGGACCCTGGCCGGCGTCTCGGCGTTCCAGATCCACATCTCCGACCACGAGATCTCCACGCCGGGCGATGCGCCCAACGTGCTGGTGGCGATGAACCCGGCGGCGCTCAAGGCCAACGTCGGCGACCTCCCACGCGGCGGCACGCTGATCGTCAACGTCGACTCCTTCGAGGAGCGCAACCTGACGAAGGCGGGCTACACGGAGAACCCGCTGCACGACGACACCCTGAAGGCCTTCACGGTCTACGAGGTGCCGATGACCAGCCTGACCATCCAGGCCACGAGCGAGATCGGGGCCAAGCCGCGCGACGCCGAGCGTTCGAAGAACTTCTTCGCTCTGGGCCTGATCTCGTGGATGTACACACGTCCCATCGAGCCCACCCTCGAATGGATCAACCAACGCTTCGCCAAGAACGAGCAGGTGCTGCAGGCCAACCTGCTGGCGTTCAAGGCCGGCTACAACTTCGGCGAGACCGCCGAGCTCTTCGAGTCGGCCTACGAGGTCAAGCCGGCGACGCACCTGCCGGGCACGTACACCAACGTCACCGGCAACACCGCGATGGCGTGGGGTCTGGTGGCCGCGGGCCAGTTGGCCAAGCTGCCGGTGTTCCTCGCCAGCTATCCGATCACCCCGGCCTCTGACATCCTCCACGAGCTGTCCAAGCACAAGAACTTCGGCGTGCGCACCATGCAGGCCGAGGACGAGATCGCGGCGGCCGGCGCCATGATCGGCGCCGCCTTCGGCGGCCATTTGGGCGTCACCACCACCAGCGGCCCCGGCGTCGACCTGAAGGCCGAGGCCATGGGCCTGGCGATCAGCCTCGAGCTGCCGATGCTGTTGATCGACATCCAGCGCGGCGGCCCGTCCACGGGCCTGCCCACCAAGACCGAGCAGTCCGACCTCCTCCTCGCCCTGTACGGACGGCACGGCGAGTCGCCGCTGCCGATCCTGGCCGCCAGCACCCCGGCCCACTGCTTCTACGCGGCGATCGAGGCGGCGCGCATCGCCTTGAAGTACCGCACGCCGGTGATCCTGCTGTCCGACGGCTACCTGGCCAACAGCTCCGAGCCGTGGCGCATCCCCGACGTCGACAGCCTGCCGGCGATCGACGTGCCGTTCGCCACCGAACCGAACCACGACGGCCCCGAGAGCGCCCAGGCGTTCTGGCCGTACCTACGCGACGCCGACACACTGGCTCGCCCGTGGGCCATTCCCGGCACGCCCGGCCTCGAGCACCGCATCGGCGGTCTCGAGAAGCAGGACGGCACGGGCAACGTCTCCTACGACCCCCTCAACCACGACCGGATGGTGCGGGTGCGCGCCGCCAAGGTGGCGGGCATCGCCAACGACATCTCGCCGGTCGAGGTCGACCACGAGGACGGCGCCGAGCTGCTCGTCCTGGGCTGGGGCTCGACGTACGGCGCCCTGGCAGCCGGCGTGCAGCGCACGCGCGCCAGGGGCAAGAAGGTCGCCCAGGCCCACCTCGTGCACCTCAATCCGTTCCCGGCGAACCTCGGCGAGGTACTGCGCCGCTATCGCAAGGTGCTGATCCCCGAGCTCAACCTCGGGCAGCTGTCCAAGGTCGTACGCGCCGACTTCCTCGTCGACGCCCGTTCCATCACCAAGGTCCAGGCCCAGCCGTTCAAGGCGGCCGAGATCGAGCAAGCGATTCTGGAGTTCATGGATGAGTGACACCGCGGTACCGGTAACGACCAAGAAGGACTGGTCGAGCGACCAGGAGGTGCGGTGGTGCCC
>JAFAUA010000116.1 GCA_019243595.1 Acidimicrobiia bacterium | reverse complement strand
ACGGCGTCGGAATGCGACGCCAAATACTGGATCTGGTCGGGCGACGACGAGTTGTAGATCGAGATCGGCGTCGCCCCTGCGAGCAGCACGCCGATGTCGGCGACGTGGAACTCCGGGCGGTTCCGCAGCATCAGCACGACCCGCTCGCCGGGCTGCATGCCGATGGCCCGCAGCCCGCCGGCCACACGGGCGGCGCGGTCGGCGTACTCCCGCCACGTCATCTCGCCCCAGCCGCCATCGGCCGTCCGCCACCGGAGAGCGGTCAGGTCCGCCCGCCGCTTCGCGGTCTTCACGAACTCGCCCGCGATCGTCTGGCCTTCGACCGCCGCCGCCAGCTCGTCGTTCGTCGCCATCGCCTTCTCCCTCGGGGCTCCCAGAAATTTCATTGTTGCCGATCTCGGTGCCAGAGTTACTGCGTGACGTCACTCGTGACCGGCGCCAGCGGGTTCCTCGGCAGCCGGACAGCCGCCGCCCTGTGCGGCCGGGGCGAGGACGTTCGGGTGCTGGTCCGCTCCACCAGCAGCAGACGCCGCCTCGAGGGCTTGCCGGTCGAGTACGCGGAGGGCGACGTCACTGATCGAGCGTCGATCGAGAAAGCGCTCGACGGGGTCGACGCCGTGTACCACTCCGCGGCCCTCTACGAATTCGGCACCCGCGACCTGCAGCACATCGAGCGGGTCAACGTCGGGGGCACCGAAAACGTGCTCAGCGCCGCCCACGAGCGCGACATCCTCGCCGTGCACGTCAGCTCGGTCGTCGCCCTCGGCCCCACGGGCACCCAGCCCGCGGTCGAGGGCCACTGGCGCCAGAACACGCCCCGCTGGCCCTACGAGGCCACCAAGAAGCGGGCCCATCTCCTCGCCCGGTCGATGGCCCAGAGCGGCGCGCGCGTCCGCATCGCCATGCCCGGCACGATCTACGGTCCCGACGACCCCAGCCTTCTCGGGCTCGCCCACAAGCTCCTGTTCGGTGGCCTCCCCGTCGCCCTCGGCGCCCGTCACATCATGTCGTTCGTCAACGTCGACGACTGCGCCGACGGGGTCGTGCGCGTCGGCGAGCGCGGTCACGACGGCGAGGAGTACATCCTCGTCGCCGGCACGGCGACGTTCCGGCAGTGGTTCGAGACGATCGCCCAGGTCACCGGCAAGCGGCCGCCCCGCTTCTACCTCCCGGACTTCCTCGTGTGGAACGTGGGCGACGTGGCGCGGCGGGCGATTCCGGGCCGGCTGGGTCGCATCCTGCGCGATGCCATGGCCACGTCGGACGGTCAGAACTGGTCGTTCTCCGGCGAGAAGGCACGCCGCGAGCTGGGCTGGGATCCGCGCCCGCTCGAGGCGGGCATGGCAGAACTGCGTGACTGGTACGCCGAACAGAAGCAGCAGAAGCAGGAGAAGAAGGTGGACGCGTGAAGCACTTGGGGTTTGCGGTCTCCGAGGTCATGGAGGGATCGCTGCGCAGGCCGGGCGAGAACTTCGACCGTGAGTTCCGGTTCGACCTGAGCGTGGTTTTCCCCGCGCTCTGGCGCGTGTTGCTGGTCGCTGTCGGGCGAGCGAGGGGCACGTGCCACATCGACGGCATCGCGAGAGACGCGTCGGCGGCCGGCACCATGGAGCTTTCGCCGTTCCGCGCCCGACTGGCTCGCTACACCTTCACCTTCACCGCCGATGACGGCCAGGAGTACCGGTTCGACGGCTGGAAGTCCGCCGGGCTCAACCTGCGCAAGTCGTGGACGACGCTGCCCGGCAAGGTCTACGACGCCAACGGCGACGTGTGGGCCACCGCCACGCTGCGCTTCTCGTTCCGCTACCACTTTCCTGGGCTGCTCCGGGGCTTCCGGTTCCTGTGGCCGTGGCGGCGGGACAGCATGCCGGTGGACGTGGCGACACCGGCGCCCGCTGTGCATGGCTGACCGCTTCAGCCAAGCTCACCGACGCGTCGCCGAAGCCGTCGCCCGGGCGTGCCTGCCCCCGGGCCGGCGTCTGCCGGGCGGCGGCCCGGCGACCGTCGACAAGCTCGAGGGCGCCCTGGCCGAGATCGACCCGCGGGCGATCGGCGGTTACGGCGCCGCCTTGCAGGCCCTCGAACAGGAGGCCCGCCTGACCAACGGCGGTCGTCGGTTCTCGGCGCTGACGCCCGACGAGGCCGAGCGCCACCTCGTGCGCCTGGCCGACGGCGGCCTGGCATCGCGCGCCCTGGCGCTCGCCGCGACCATGCCGTTGAAGATGGCGTACTTCGACGACGAGGACGTCTATCACGAGCTGCGCTCCCCTTTCGGCTTCACGGCCACCGACGAACCCGCCCGTTGGCGCCAGCAGAT
>JAFAUA010000024.1 GCA_019243595.1 Acidimicrobiia bacterium | reverse complement strand
TCCTTGAGGCTCTGGGCATCGAGATGCCGAGCGAGGAACGCGACAAGCCTTCGTGCTGCGACGAGGATGGGACGCCGCCGGCGAGCGTCGACGTAGCGGACGCGATCGCGGATGCCGTCGAATCCAGCACTCGGCGAAGCCGTCGCCGACGCTGAAACTTCTACCGGAACTTCTACCGGACGGGTTGAAATCGGGGAGAAGTCGTCAGCACCGGCCAACACTCAAATTGACAAAAGCGCTGGTCACGGGCAGCTTCTGGCATCATCCAGAATCATCGAACACCCCTGAAATCGGAGTTCAAGTCCCCCCTCGCCCACCGATTGACCGAAGCGTCGTACCTGGTGCTGCTCGGGCAGATCCACGAGCGGCTGTTGCCCCGCACCTACGTGGAGATCGGTGTCCACGAGGGGGACTCGCTGCGCCTCGCGCGTCCCGGCACGCGGACGGTAGGAGTCGACCCGGCCCCGAATCTCCGGGAGGCCGTCGATGCCGCCGTCTACCCGATGACAAGCGACGACTTCTTTGCCCGCCACGACATGGCTGAGGTCCTCGCGGGCCTCCCCCTTGACCTGGTGTTCATCGACGGGATGCATCTGTTCGAGTTCGTGCTCCGCGACCTGATCAACGTCGGACGGAACGCGGTGCCGGCGACGACGGTGCTGCTCCACGACTGCTACCCGATCAGTGCCGAGACCGCCACGCGGGAGCACAACACGTACCTGTGGACTGGCGACGTATGGAAGATCGTGCTGTGCCTGAAAGAGGTGTGCCCGGAGGTCGACGTGCACGTCGTGGACGCACCCCCCGCGGGCCTCGGCATCGTGCGCCGTCTGAACGCCGACACGAGTGATCGTCTTCAGGAGCGGTACGACGAGCTCGTTGACCGGTTCGTCAATCTCGAGTACTCGGTGCTCGACGGCCACAAGGCCGAGCTGCTGAACCGGATCGACTACGACTGGTCGCTCATCGAGCCACTCCTGCCTCCGTCGTTCTAGCCGCTGGCTTCCAGTCGAAGGTCGGAGTCGACGACCAGGGCGAAGCGGCCCCGGCCGGTCTTCTCGATGCGGATCGGCGCGTCGCGTTCGTCGAGGCGGCGCTTCAACAGGATCAAGCGGCTCTCGAAGTTGTCCCGGAACTCAGGCAGCTCGAGTGAGGGATCGAGGCGGACCTCCCGGTTGGTGAACTCGGTGCGCCCTTCCTCGGCATGCTGGGTCAGCAGGGCCCACAGGATGCGCCCGGCGACGCCCTTGATCAGGTAGTCGCCGTCGACGAAGGTGCTGCCGTCGGCCCGGTAGAAGCGCACGTGCGTCGAGCCCCCGCTCGCCGTGGGGTGCGGCGCGGTCGTCGAGGGCCGACCGTCGTCGGTCTGGTCATGGGTCCTCTCGGCTTCCACTGCGTTGGCGACGAGCGACGCGACCACCGTGAGCAAGCCCTCGTCGTTGTCGTCGAACGCGACCGTTTGGTCACTCTCGACGACGAGAACACCGACGAGCTGGCCGAACGCCATGGCGGGAACCGCGAGCCGGCTCTGAACCCGCGGCAGCACCGGGACGGGGATCTCGGGTTCGCCCGTCGCGTCTTCGGACATCGCTCGCACCGTGTTGGCGTACTTGGTCATCTGCCGGAGGTTGCCGATGCGGATTGGCTGGCCCCGTGAGGCGGCCATGCCCGCGATCCCCTCGCCGACGGTGACCTCGGAGCCGACGCCCTGCTCCTCGTACCCGTGGCTGGCGATCGTGTAGAGCCGGGTCCCGGACTCGTCGAGGAGCATCAGCATCGAGTGCGTGTAGCCGAACACGCGGGCGAGGCCGTCAACGGTGGAGGCGACGAGGGTGTCGAGGTCGCGGCATCGGGTGAGCGACGTGGTGAGCTCGACGAGGTCGGACGGCTGCACGCGTCTGGATTCGCCCGTGGCATCGGCCCCGCCCGCCTGACGCCGTTGGGCACCGGCGGTCTGTTCGATGGCCGTCACTCGGTAGATGTCAGCGGCGCGGAGTTTGAACACGCTCGTCGGGCCCTCGAGTGAGGCGAGCGCCTCGATGTCGGCCCGGAGCTGTTCGAACACCGGACCCCGCTTCTCGGTCCGCTCGTACTGGAGCGTCAACCGGAACTCGTCGTACTCCGTCGGATCGACGACGAGCACGCTGGCGCGAGGATTTTCGGCGAGGTTGCGGGCGGTCTTGGAGAAGAACTGGTTGGACAGTGCGACGCGCTCGGGATCGACGAGGCGAACACGCGACAGATAGGTGATGTTGGGCGTCCCGTCGGCTGCCGCGGTGGCGATGATGGCCGGGACGGCGCCCTCGAAGCAGTTGCGCAGATCGTCGAGCGAGAGATCGTTCATGCTGTGAACGATGACCCAGCCCTCGGCCCGGGTGTCTGGTCGAACGCCTCGTCGAACTCGGCTCGATAGGCGGCGAGTCGCGCCGGGATGATTCGAGCCATCAGCTCCGGCGCGATCCCGTCGGTCGCTTCGATGTCGGCGAAAAACTGGTCGCAGTATCTGCGCATTCGGTGCAAATCCGAATCTGTGCCGGGTGCGAACGCCGTCGTATGACCCTTGAGCTGCACGGAGCGGAGCGTCGGCACATGCGTCGCGCTGATGGCGATCGAGCTGTTGGCCGCCAGGTTGGCGTGCAGCTGGTGGTCATCGGCGTCGACGAGCAGCCGGACGCGGTTCTCGCCGACCAGGTCGAGCCCCCATCCACGGCTGGCGTGCGGCTCGAGATCGTCGGCGACAGTGGCGACGATGAGCGCGCACCCGGACTCGAGAAACTCCTTCGTCGGCCCTGCCGCTGCCACGTAGGAAGTTCTTAGCATTCCCGTACGAGGCATTGAGGAGCGCTGGCCGGCGGGTTCGTTCACGATCGACCCATGACCACCGAAACGAATCCACGCACCAACTCACCGCTCGCCACCGTCGACCTCTACCGCGATATCCACAAGGGCATTCGGGCCGAGATCTTCGGCATCACCATGGCGGCCGGTTCGCTCGACCCGAGCATCCCCATCGACCGCATAGCGCTGTCGACCCGAGTGCACGAGGCGGTCGACCTCCTTGTGTCGCACGCCGCCCACGAGGACAAGCACGTCCAGCCCTCGATCGAGGCCCACTTCCCGGCGCTCGCCGAGCGGGTCGAGTGCGACCACCTCACGCTCGAATCCAGAATGGAGACGCTGAACGAGATGGCCGACGCCGCCGCCTTCGCGAAAGCGAACCAGCGCGAGGCGCTTCACCGCCTTTACCTGGAGGTCGCCTCGTTCACGAGCGCCTACCTCGAGCACCAGGATGTCGAAGAGCGGGTGATCATGCCGGCGCTGGAGACGGCGATCGGGAGCGAGACCGTCGCCGACATCCATCACGCCATCGTCAGCAGCATCCCGCCGGCCGAGACGGCCGTTTCCTTGTCGTTGATGCTCCCGGCGATGAACGTCGACGATCGGGCCGAGCTGCTGGGTGGAATGCGCGCCGGGGCGCCCGCCGAGGTGTTCGAAGGCGTGTGGGGTCTGGCTGGCTCCGTCCTCACGCCCGGGGACTACGAGGCGCTCGGTGTGCGCCTGGGCGTCGCCTGACGTCCAGATCCTGTCTCTGTCGCGAACTCGACCCGTCCTCGGCTGCATCTGAGGAGGTGAACCTCGAAACGACAGAGACAGGAGAAGGACATGTTCGGAGCGCTGCACACAAGGATTCGGCGGGCCGCTGTGGTGCTCGCCTCGACGCTCGTGGTCATCGGCAGTGTGGTGGGCCTCGCAGCGCCGGCTGAGGCGATCACCAACGGCAAGCCGACGAGCCCGTTCTCGTACCCGTATTACGTGCGGCTGCGGGTCTACAAGTACACGAGCCAGTTCCAGTACGCGACGTGCGGCGGGTCGCTCATCGACTCCCAGTGGATCCTGACCGCCGCCCACTGCATGACCGAGGGCGCTCAGAAGCAGTCGATCGGTGTCCAGGCATGGATCCTCGACAACTGCGGCGTCAGCGCCGTCGAGCTGCGCATCCATCCCCTGCGGGACGGCGACTGGAGCAACGGCCACGACCTCGCCCTGGTGCGAATCCCAAACGGAACGGCCCACTGCGTTGGGCCGACCGGCAGCCAGGTCTACCCGAAGCCCGTCCAGGTCGGTGACGTCTCCGACACCGCCGCCTACGCGGCCGGCGCCGCCGCCACCATCGTCGGCCACGGCGCGACCTCCTCCGGCGGGAAGGTCACCAACGAGCTGCGGTACCTGTGGACGTCGCTGCGCAGCGACGGCGACATGTCCGACGTCTACGACCACATTTGGAGCACGAACTGGAACTCTCGCCTGATGATCGGGGCGGGCGACAGTTCGCACACGGCGTGCAACGGTGACAGCGGCGGCCCACTCACCGTCGACCGCCCGCAGGGCACGGTCGAGGTCGGCGTGGCGAGCTTCGACCGGACCGGGTGCGACGAGGCGGCCGGGTTCGCCAAGCTGGCCGGGCCCCAGCAGGCCTGGATCGCCGCCAATGTGTCTGACGCCAACATCGGCGGCTGCTCTCTCAACTACGGCTCGATCCCCGGCCGCTGGACGGCGACGTACTCGCAGTCAGGCTCCAGCACCCTCATCGACGGACCCTTCCACTACGGGTTCACCTGCCAGCGGACGTACCCGACGATGTCCTCGGCCTCCATGTCGTCGGCGGCGGCGCCGATGGCCCCCGCCTGATCAGTGCTCGCTCGGAAATCAAGGCCGTGTCGTCAGAACCGACGGCACGGCCTCGGCGCGTCAGGCGCGATGGGCTTGGATGACGATCTCGGCGGCGTGGATGTCGACCTGCGTCGTGTCGCAGGCGGTGGGCGACGGGTTGTAGGGCGCGGCGCCCATCGTGACGTGGAGGTCGAGCTGCTTCGGGAGCTTCGACCAGTCGCCACCGACCGCCGCCGTGAGATCAACCGTGACC
>JAFAUA010000559.1 GCA_019243595.1 Acidimicrobiia bacterium | reverse complement strand
GTCGACTCGATCTTCTCGCCCGTCCGCCGGGTGGCGTTCACCGTCGAGCCGACGCGTGTCGAGCAGGCGACCAACTACGACCGCCTGAGCCTCGACATCGAGACCGACGGGTCGATCTCCCCGCAGGAGGCGCTGGCGTCCGCGGGTGACACGCTGCGGTCGCTCGTCGCCCTGGTCGCCGATATGAGCGAGGCGCCCCAGGGCCTCGAGCTCGGCGACGTCGGCTCGGCCACCAGCGGCTCGCCCGACCTCGACCTGCCGATCGAGGAGCTCGATCTCTCCGAGCGGCCCCGCAACTGCCTGAAGCGGGCCCAGGTTAACACCATCGGTGAGCTGGTCGAGCGCACCGAGGATGACCTGCTGGCGATCACCAACTTCGGCCAGAAGTCCCTCGACGAGGTCATCCAGAAGCTCGACGAGCGGGGCCTGTCCCTGCGCGTCAAGGAGGGCTAGCTCCGATGCCCGCCACCCCGCGCAAGACCCGCCGCTTCGGCGGTGACGCCGCACACCAGCGCCTGATGATGGGCAACTTGGTCGCGTCGCTCATCGCGGCTGAGGGGCTCGTCACGACAGAGGCCAAGGCCAAGGCCCTGCGCCCGATCGCCGAGAAGATGGTCACCAAGGCCAAGAAGGGCGGCGTGGCTCATCAGCGTCAGGTCGTCGCCTTCATCGGCGACAAAGAGATGGCGCACAAGCTCTTTGCGGAGATCGCCCCGCGGTACGACGACCGCCAGGGCGGCTACACGCGCATCCTCAAGCTCGGCCCCCGCCACGGCGACAACGCGCCGATGGCAAAGATCGAGTTCGTTTAGACGCCGGTCCCGTGACCCTGTTCGACGACGCCACCGCGGCGTCGTCGATCGAATACCCGGTGCGCGTCCGGATGACCGTCGCCTACGACGGCTCGGGCTTCCACGGCTTCGCCGCTCATCCCGGGGTGAAGACGGTGGGCGGCACGCTCGCCGCCGCCATCGGCAGGGTCCTCGGGTACCGCGTCGAGCTCACGTGCGCGGGGCGCACCGACAAGGGCGTGCACGCATGGGGCCAGGTCGTCAGCTTCGACGCCGAGGAGTTCGGCCTCGACCTCGAAGTCCTGCAGAAGTCGCTCAACAAGATGCTGGGGCCGGCGATCGTGGTGCGCGACGCCGTGAAGGCCCACAACACCTTCGACGCCCGCCGGTCGGCGGTTGCCCGTCGCTACCGGTACACCGTGCTCAATCGCCCGGTGCCCGACCCCTTCCTGGCCCGCACGGCGTGGCACGTCGTCGCCCCGCTCGACATTCGGGCCCTGACGTTGGCGTGCGACCCGGTGATCGGTGAGCACGACTTCTCGTCGTTCTGCCGCCTACCCGAGCCTGACGCGTCCCTCATCCGCAGGGTCCACGACGCCCGGTGGCTCGATCTCGGCGAGGGCGTGCTGCGCTTCGACATCGAGGCCAGCGCCTTCTGCCACCAGATGGTGCGGTCGATCGTCGGCACCATGGTCGACGTCGGGCGCGGCAAGAAGAAGGCCGGCGACATGGTCGGCATCATCGCCGCCGAGGATCGTCACGCCGCCGGCCAGCCCGCACCGCCGCACGGCCTGTGCCTGTGGGAGGTCCTGTATGAGAGCTAGTCGATGACGGGGTCGGTGATGTCGAGGAACTGGATCTCGCCCGTGTGCTGGGACATGTACTCGCCCATCATCGGGCTGTCGCCCATGGCGCCTTCGTTCTTGCGGGCCTCGGCCTCCGAGGTGAAGTAGGCGACGCTGATGTAGCTGCCGTCGGGCTGCCAGATGTCGAGACCGCCCAGGAGGTCGGGGCGCAGCTTCTTGAGGTCGCCCTCGTGGTCCTTGCCCCACTGGCGGAAGGAGGCGGGATCCCCGACCGTCCCCTTCATGATCTGGACGAAGCCGGCGTCGTTGGACCCGCCGCCGAACAGCAACTCAGTGTCGGAGGACTCGGTGAAGGTTACGGGGCTGTCGTAGGCCTTCTCGGTCTCGTTCCACCAGGCGCCCTGCTCGGGGCGGTCGCTGTTGGCCCGGGCGTCGGCCTCTGACTCGAAGCGGGCGACGTCAATGGCGACCCCGTCGGCGGTGATCCCACCGGTGTGGCCCAGGTAGCCCTTGGCGCCTGGTTGCAGCTCCTGGAGCCAGCGCTCACCTTGACGCCTCCACAGATCGGGATCCTTGGCCTTTCCCTCGATGACCTGCACGAACATGGGCCACCTTCCTTTCTGGCTACAATCGCTGGGTTCTCAGCACGCTTCAGCAAAGGAATCTGCGTGCGTACGTTCTCACCAAAACCAGCTGATATCCAGCGCGCCTGGCACGTCGTCGACGCCGACGGCCTTGTCCTCGGACGCATGGCCACCGAGGTGGCGCGTGTGCTGCGCGGCAAGCACAAGCCGACGTTCGCCCGCCACGTCGACACCGGCGACCACGTCATCATCGTGAACGCTGCCAAGGTGGTCGTCACCGCCGGCAAGGCCGACAAGAAACTGCAGTACCGCCACTCCGGTTATCCCGGCGGCCTGAAGACCGAGCGCTACGCCGACGTCCTCGCCAACAAGCCCGAAGAGGCCGTGCGCAAGGCGGTCCGGGGCATGCTGCCGAAGGGCCCGCTCGGCCGCCAGATGCTGCGCAAGCTCAAGATCTACTCCGGCCCGCAGCACCCCCACGTGGCTCAGGCCCCCACACCCCTCGAGATCCCCGGCGCCCGCGCCAGAGACTGACGGAGACACCGTGCCCAAGCCCCTCGTCCAGACGACCGGTCGCCGCAAGCAGGCCGTGGCCCGCGTCCGCATCCGACCGGGCAGCGGCAAGATCGTCGTCAACGGCCGGCCGATCGAGGACTACTTCCCGACCGAGACGCATCGCATGATCTTGAGCGAGCCTCTCACCGCCACCAACACCAACGAGGTGTACGACGTCGACGCCACGATCTACGGCGGCGGCACGTCGGGTCAGGCGGGTGCCCTTCGTCTCGGCATCGCCCGTGCGCTCGTCGACCTCGACCCCGAGGTCCGGGTCACCCTCAAGCGGGCCGGCCTTCTCACGCGCGACGCCCGTGAGAAGGAGAGCAAGAAGTACGGCCTGAAGAAGGCCCGCAAGGCCCCGCAGTACTCGAAGCGCTAAGGGCCTCCTCCTGACGCTGAAGTTCGGCACCGACGGCGTCCGGGGCGTCGCCAACGTCGAGCTCACTCCTGAACTCGTACGCGCCCTCGGTCGGGCTGCGGCGCGGGTGCTCGGTGGCCCCTTTGTCATCGGCCGCGACACGCGCCTCTCCGGACCGATGCTCGAGGGCGCGCTGGCTGCGGGACTCGCCTCCGAAGGCGCCGACGTCGCCCTGCTCGGTGTCGCACCGACGCCGGCCGTGGCGTGGCGGTCGGCGGCCGACGCCATGTCGGCCGCTGTCATCTCGGCGTCCCACAACCCCTACGCCGACAACGGCATCAAGTTCTTCGTGGCGGGCGGGCGCAAGCTCTCCGACGAAACCGAGGAGCGCCTCGAAACAGAACTGAACGTCATCCTCGCCGGGCCCCCGGCGTCGGAGTCCGTCGGAAAGGTCACCGAGGCGGGCGACGACGACCGCTACGCGCAGGCGCTGGTGGCGACACTCGAGGGCCGCACGCTCGACGGTCTCCACGTCGTCGTCGACTGTGCCAACGGCGCCGGCTATCGCGTGGCTCCCGACGTGTTGCGCCGGCTCGGGGCGCGCGTCGGCGTCCTCTCCGACGAGCCCGACGGCACGAACATCAACGCCGGCTGCGGTTCGACCCATCCCGAGCTGCTGCAGAAGACGGTCGTCGAGCGAGGGGCCGACGCCGGCCTCGCCCTCGATGGTGACGCCGACCGGGTGCTGGCCGTCGACCATCGTGGCGAGCTGGTCGACGGCGACCAGATCATCGCCTTATGCGCGCTCGACCTGCGCGAGCGGAACCGTCTGCGCGACGACACCGTCGTGGTCACGGTGATGACCAATCTCGGCTTCCGCCAGGCGATGGAGGCCCACGGCGTGCGGGTCGTCGAGACGGCCGTGGGCGACCGCTACGTCCTCGAGGCCCTCGAGGAGGGCGGCTGGTCGTTGGGAGGCGAGCAGTCGGGCCACGTGATTTTCCGCTCGATGGCGACGACCGGCGACGGAACATTGACCGCCGTCCAAGTGCTCGATGTGATGGCGCGCACGGGCCGGCGCCTCGCCGACCTGGCCTCGGTGATGAAGCGGCTGCCGCAGGTCCTGCGCAACGTGCGCGTCGCCGACCGCGAAGGGCTGGAGGGCGCCGATGGCTTCTGGTCGGAGGTGCGGGCCGTCGAGAGCGACCTGGGACAGGGCGGCCGGGTCCTGGTGCGGCCGAGCGGGACCGAGCCTGTCGTGCGGGTGATGGTCGAAGCGCCGACCGCCGACGAGGCCGAAGCCGCCACCGACCGCCTGTGCGGTGCGCTCGCGGCGGCTTTGGGCACTCAGGCCCCGTAGCCTTAAAGGCCATGTGCGGCATCATCGCCGTCCTGTCCCGGCCGGCGACCCGGCCCGCACCCGATCCCGGCTGGCTGGTGGAGCGGGCGGCGGCGGCCGCTGCCTCGGTTCCCGCGCCGACGGGGCAGGACCTGACGGCAAGCATCGGTGACGCGGCCGCTGTGCTCGAAGACGTTGACCGCGCCCTGCGCGGCGTGCCGGGGGTGCAGGCATTCATTGAGCATCCGAACGTCGTCGAGCAGTTGCGGGGGGCGCTCGCCACAGTCGACGCGGGCGTCGACGCGTTGGAGGCGTGGGCCGACTCGGGGCACTGCAGCCTCGCCGGTGCCGACCTCGAGGCCTTCAACGAGGCGATGATCAGACTCAAGGACGCGGCGTGGGCAGTGAGCCGGGACCGCTTGCGTACCGCTGAAGCGGTCGTCGACCTGGCCGGTCCGAACGCCGGCGCGGCGGCGATCGCCGCCATGCACGCCGTGCAGGTGGCACTCTCGGCGCTCGACCGCCTCGAGGTGCGCGGCCGCGACTCGGCGGGCCTCCAGCTGCTCGTCGAGGGACACGGTCTCGACGTGTCGTCGCTGCCCAGCAAGGGCCGCCTCGACGATCCGCTGTTCACGTCGATGGCGGTACGCACGCCCGAAGGCCACCTCTCGTTCGTGTACAAAGCGGCGGCCGAGATCGGCGAACTGGGCGACAACACCCGCGCGCTGCGCGGTGCCATGCGCAGCGACGAGCTGTTGCACCTGGCACTGGCGTCGCCCGACGCCAAGGTCACCGTCCTGGGGCACACCCGCTGGGCGAGTGTCGGCATCATCTCCGAAGCCAACGCCCACCCCGTGAACCACGAGGAGGACGGGCGCACCGACGGGCCATATGTCGCGGCCGTGCTCAACGGCGACGTCGACAACTTTGCCGAGCTCAAGGAGCGGTGGCGTCTGGAGATCCCGGCCGCCATCACGACCGACGCCAAGGTGATTCCCGTTCTCGTCTCCCGGCAGATCGGCGAGGGGCTCGGCCCCGACGACGCCTTCCGGCGCACGGTCGCTTCGTTCAACGGTTCGGTCGCCATCGCCGCCCATGACGCCGGACGCCCTGAGCACCTGCTGCTCGCGCTGCGGGGCAGTGGGCAGTCGTTGAACGTGGGCCTGGCCGAGGACGCCTACATCGTCGCCAGCGAGGCGTACGGATTGGTCGAGATGACGTCGACCTACCTGCGAGTGGACGGCGAGGTGCCGTCGCCTTCAGGCACGCGCGGGCAGGTCCTCGTGCTCGACGGCAGCAAGGCGGGGACGCTCGAGGGCATCACGCGCGTGGCGTACGACGGCACCGAGCTGCCAGTCGCCGACAACGAGCTGTCGCACGCGACGATCACAACCCGCGACATCGACCGCGGCGCCTTCCCGCACTACCTGCTCAAGGAGCTCACCGAGGCGCCCTCGTCGTTCCGCAAGACGCTGCGGGGCCGGGTCGAGGAGCGCGATGGCGTGCTCCGTGCCGCGCTCGGGCCCGACGCCGTACCGCCCGCACTTAGCGAAGGGCTGCGCGAGGGTCGCATCCGCCGCATCCTCGTCATCGGCCAAGGCACGGCGGCGGTCGCCGGCCAGGGGGTGGCGGCGTTCCTCTCGGCCGCCCTCGCCGACACGCCGGTGTCGGTGACCTCGTTGCCGGCCACGGAGCTGTCGGGCTTCCAGCTGGACGACGACATGTCCGACGCGGCGGTCGTCGCCGTCAGCCAGTCGGGAACCACGA
>JAFAUA010000489.1 GCA_019243595.1 Acidimicrobiia bacterium | reverse complement strand
CGACAACGCCTCGCTGTCGGGCACCGTGTTCGGTGACACGAACAGCGACGGGATGCTCGACAACGGTGAGAAGGGGATCGGCAGCGTCACTGTCACGCTCCTCGAGGGCGGGAACCCGGTTGCCACCACGACGACGGCTCCCGACGGCACGTACTCCTTTTCCGGCCTCGCTCCCGGCGCCTACACAATCGTGACCCAGGTCTCCGGTGCCCGGGCCACGACGCCCGACCCGTTGACCGTCACGCTCACCAGCATCGCCAAGCCTGACCAGAACGTCGGCTTCGACGCCAAGGCGGCCCTGACTCTGGTCAAGAACGGCCCCGCCACGCTCGTCGCCGGCAAGGCCGTCACCTATCACCTGGTCGTCGGCAACAACGGCCCGGACACAGCAACCAGCGTCACGGTCAAGGACCAACTCCCCACATCGCTGACCTACGACAGCGCAAGCGGAGCGGGCTGGACGTGTACGGCGTCGGGCCAGACCGTGACGTGCACCGATGCCACGGGACTCCAGTCCGGTAAGACAAGCACCATCGACCTCACGGCCACGGTCGTCGCCGGCACCGTCGGCGCCGTCACCAACACCGCCAGCGTGTCCGGCCAGACCGTCGGTGGGCCCGCCATTCCGGCCACGGCCATGTCGACCGGCTCGGCCCCCACGCCCCCCACGACGACGCCACCCACGACGGTGGACCCGCCGCCCACGACCGTCGACCCGCCGCCAGCCACGCTCACCCCGCGGCCCCCGGCTGACCCGTCCGGCACCCTGGCGGTGACGGGCCTCCCGTCCTCGAACCGCCTGCTCGGTCTGGCGATGGGCCTGATACTCGCCGCCCTCTGTGCTGCGGCGGCGCGGAGGAGACTCGGCCCGCAAGAGCAGGCCGGCACGGTTGGTCGAATGTCGACCCCGACCAGCTCGCCGACCGAAGCGCCCTAATCACGGATTGCGGCCCGGGATCGACGCCACCTCCTCACGACGGCCAGCGAAATTGTGCTCGGTCGCGTGCCCGACGGCGGGCGAATGCTCAGGAGAGTGCACCCAGACCGCGCCGCCGCCGCCCGACAGCGACACATGCGGATCGAACCCGGCGGCGCTGATCTCCTCCACGACGTAGCGCCATCCGGTGCAGCCCTTCACGGCCACCGCGACCTTGCCGTCCTGTGCGCGTGGCGCGAGTTCTTGGTGGAGCCACCGACGTACCGATGACGATTCGCTGCCACAGCCGGCCACGCCAGACCTCGCCCGACGTGACCTCCACCGCGTCGAAGGAGTGCTGCCGATGTAGATCCAACCCACATACCGTCGCCATCAAGGGCCGCCTCACCCGTGCTCGGGCACGGGACAACCGCAAGGCTGTTCGTGCACCAACCGAGGGAGTCCGCGCTCATGGTGTTATGGGCGTCCTCGGGGGTGCGTCGACCAAGCGCGTAGCGGGCGATCTGGCGCAGCTAGCTCCAGCAAGCGGCGGTCGCCTGGATGCCCTGAGATTGGTTTCCCGGCCGGGCGGTTGGTGGCAGGTCCACGCTCCTGAGCCCGACGCGTTCAGCGGTCAATGCCCTGCGGCCGGGGTCGCAGTAGCGGGCCCGCATGTAGATCAGCCCTGACTCGGCGTCGGTGTACCGGCCACGAATTCGAGCATTTCGAACCTCAACTCCATCGTTGCCGCGCGTGGTCCTCCCCAGTCAGAGGGCCGCAACGAAATTGATGTCGACGTCCACGCTGGCGCCAAGGTCGGCAATTCTGACGACAGCGTCTTCGTCAAAGAACAGGATCGGAGGCTCCGGAGCTCCGTGACCCGCGACCCTTGCTATGCACTCGATCTCCGCTGTTAGCCGAAGTTCGCCACAGAGATCGCGAATCGGTCCCGCAAGAGGATGCACCGTCTCCAGCAGCCGTCTCACATGAGCACCCATGTCGAGCGCACGTTCAGGTTGGGTTTCGATCGCCCAGCCGTCCGTCGCGTGGCGAAGGCGCGAACCTCTAATCCGGGGCGCGCCTCGTCGCCAAGTCTTCGTTGGGACGAGACTCAACCGCTGGCTAATCGTGTCCGGCACGACGCCTTCGCCCAGCAACAGGAAGGCAGCGCGGACCTCCGTGCTCGGCTCGGTTGTCACGGAACTAGTGGGACTGGGACGGGAACGGGCGTGGGTTCGGGCGGTGGGACGGGCGGCAGTTTGGTCAGGAAATCGATGACAGCCCCAATTGCTCGCCCAATCCCGCCAAGAACTCCACCAAAGCTGTCACCCGTGCAGACCGCGTTTGGATCATAGACATCGGGGTATTGGCCACCGAGGAGTTCGACGGACGAGGGGGGACCGCTGAACGCGCTGCCGCGGTTCCGGAGGTCACGGAGGTTGACGCCGACAGGCTCGCCGGGCCCTTTGCCGCCTTTCGGCTTCACCACGACGTTGCCGTCGTCGTCGACGTATAGGTCCCGCTTTGATGCACCGCCGCGGCCCTTTATGTCATGGACGTCCTCGCCAAGCTCGTCCTCCACCTCCTTGACTTCACGCGGCGTGAGTTTCCTATCAAGGCCGGTCGGGTCGGTCCCGTTGAGCGGGTTATTTT
>JAFAUA010000487.1 GCA_019243595.1 Acidimicrobiia bacterium | reverse complement strand
TTTCGGCCGCCTGCGCCCACGGTCCTTGTAGCCGGATGTGCTCGGTGGCTCGACCAGGGTGTCCACGATCTCCGCGCCCAGAGCCGCGGCCGCGCTGGTGCAGCGCTCGATCTGGGTCGGGATCGACTCAGATCGGTCCCTAGTAATGCTCTGACGGACGTAGAGAATCGTTGGGACGGCGTTCGGTGTCACGAGTGTTAAACAGTACCACTGTTGACCAACACCAAGAACACGCCGATCGAGGCGCTCGAGCGGTCGTTTGCGATGCGCGTCACGCGGTACCGGATCCGTCGCGGCAGCGGTGGGGGAGGACGCTTCGGCGGGGGCGACGGCCTCGAACGTGATCTCGAGATGCTCGAGCCTGCGACGTTGTCACTCGTCACCGAGCGCCGGCAGAGCCGTCCGTGGGGTCTCGAAGGCGGCGGCCCTGGTGCGCCCGGAGAGAACTGGCTGCTTTCCGGCGGAGACGAGCAGCGCGCCGAGCGAGTCGGCGACAAATGCACCATCGAGCTCGAGCCCGGCGACGTCGTGCGCGTCCTGACGCCGGGCGGTGGCGGCTACGGAACGGCCACCGCGCGGTAGCGCCGCTCGACGATCAACGCCGACGCGATCGCAGCCGCCAGCGCGGTCGCGATCCAGGTGGCCGTCGAGTCGCGACGCGGCCCGTCACCGGCGATCGCACGGGCTACGGCGCGCGTGGCGCTCGCCACGGCGGGGGCCGCGACTCCCGTCGCATCAGACACGCCCGGCGGCGTCACGGCCGGCGGTCCGGGGGCTCCGGCTTCTGGCGACGCCCCTTTGGAGTCCGATGACTGCGACGAGACTGCCACCGCTCGTCCAGCTCCGTTCACAGTGACGCCCCGCGGCCCTGGGGGTCCCACGGCGGCGCCCGCGTCCACCAATCCGTGGCACCCGATCCCACAGGCGATCGGGCGCGCCGTGGTGACGATGCGCTGCACGACGTCCAGCGGCCCGAGGCCCTCGGCGAGCAGCAGGGCGGCCACGCCGCTCACCTCGGCGGCGGCGACGGACGTGCCACCGCGATACGCGTACTCGCTGGTGGCATCGGGCGCCGAAGGATCGCGCCACGTCGAGATGACGTCGTGGCTGTCGCCGGTGCCCGCACCGCCCGGCGCCACAACGCCCCACTTCGCCGACGAGAGCCCGTTCGAATACCGGGTCACGACGCCCCGGTCGTCGGTAGCACCGACGACGAGGGCGTCGAGCTTGGCGAAGCTCTCGCGCGCCGGCCCCCACGATGTCGTGTTTCCCGACGTCACGACGGGGATGACGCCGGCCGCCCACGCCTCCTCGATGGCGGACGTGAACGACAGGTCGATGGGATTCTGGGCCATCGGGTTGTCGCCGATGCTGAGGTTCACCACCTGCGCTCCGTGCTGCACGACCCAGCGAATGCCGGCCTCGACGTCGGCGATCTTGCCGCCGTTCTGCGTAAGCACCCGGGCCACGACCAGCTCGGCGTCGGGCGCCACGCCGGCGATACCGCGTCCGTTGTCCTTGGTCGCAGCCGCGACGCCCGCCATGTGGGTGCCGTGGCCGGTGTCGTCCAGGCCGGATCCGTGGCATGCGGCGGGATCGCCGCCCGTGTTGAAGCAGTCGGTCGCGGCGACCACCTTGCCGGCGAGGTCCTCGTGGTTTGCCAACACACCCGAGTCGACGATCCCGATGCGCACCCCAGCGCCCGTCGAGCGCGCCCACGCTGCGGGCGCGTTGATCTGCCGCAGGTTCCACTGCGACGCGAACCACGGATCCTGTGACGCGTCAGCACCGCGCATGCTCGTGATCGAAAGCACCGCAGCGAGAGCCACGATTGACGCCGCGGCGCGGCGACGTCTGCGCCCCCCAGCGCTCCGGCTGATCCCCTTCCCCAAGACAGCCACGCGTTCCTATGTCAGATGCCGTCAGCGCCCGTCTGCTCGACGCGACGGCGGCGGTCGGACCTTACGCCCCACGCGTCGTCAGCGGGACCAGAATTTTGTGCTGTTTGGGGCTATCCGCCGGTCTGGTCGACCTCTTGCTGCTGATAGTTGTTCAGGTTGGTAACCGCGGTTTTCGCCCTGTTGACCGGGCCGCCGACGACGCCCTGAGAGTTGGGGTCGATCTTGGCGCCCGGCGCTGACGCGGTCGTCGGTGTCGATCCCGACGACGAGCCTCCACCCCCGCACGCCCCGAGGGAGAGGGCAACGATGACCAGGGCGACAGCCGCCGCCTGCGCGTTTCTCATGCTCACCGCATCGGACGACGGCGCCGAAAACCTGAGCGGCGCCGGACTGCGGTGGAATGGAGCGGTGGCGGTGGAAGCGGTGGTCTTCGACTGGGGCGGGACGTTGTCCGTCTTCGTCGAGGCCGAGCTTGTCGACGCCTGGCGTCTCGTCGCCCGCCACCTCGACCCCGCCCGCGAGGACGAGGTGACCGAGGCGCTCGTCGCCGTCGAGGAGGAGTTTTGGGCGACGACCGCGACGCACCAGCGCAGCACCACCCTGCCCAAGCTCCTCGCGGCTGCGAGTGAGCGCCTCGGGTTGGATGCGGCCGAAGCCCTCCTCGAGGAAGCAGGCACGCGCCACCTCGACGCGTGGACGCCGCATATCCGCCACGACCCTGACGCCGTGCCGACGCTGCGGGCGCTGCGCGATCGAGGTGCCCGGATCGCGATGCTGTCGAATACGCACTGGCCGCGTCCGTTCCACGAGCACTTCCTCGAGCGCGACGGCTTGGTCGAGCTGATCGACGCCAGGCTGTACACGAGCGAGATGCCGTTCCAGAAGCCGCACCCGTCTGCCTTCCGGGCGGCACTCGACGCCGTCGGTGTCGACGACGAGGCCAGGGCGGTGTTCGTCGGCGACCGACCGTTCGACGACATCTCGGGCGCCAAGGCGATCGGTATGAAGGCGGTCCTGCGAGCCACGAGCTCGGTGCCGGGGTACGACGTCGAACCGGACGCGGTGATTGACGACCTCCCGACGCTCCTCGAGGTGGTGGCCTCCTGGTGAGGCTGGCCTAGATTCCGCGGCCTATGCAGATCGAAGAAGCAGGAGCGCTCGTCACCGGCGGGGCGTCAGGACTCGGTGAAGCCACGGTGCGCAGACTCGCAGCGCGAGGCGCGGTCGTCACGATCGTCGACCGCGACGAGGACAAGGGACAGGCGCTGGCCAAGGAGCTCGGCCGCTCGACCCAGTTCGCGCCCGCCGACGTGACCGACGAAGAGCAGATGAAGGCCGCATTCGACCACGCGGCCGATGCCGCACCCCTTCGCATCGTGGTCAACTGCGCGGGGCTGGGCTGGGCGGGTCGAGTCATCAATCGCGACAACAGCCCCCACGATCTGGGGCCCTTCCAGTTCGTGATCAACGTCAACCTGATCGGCACCTTCAACGGCATGCGCTTCGGCGCCAGCGCCATTGCCAAGAACGACCCGGTGAACGACGACGGGGCGCGGGGTGTGATCGTGAACACGGCGTCGGTCGCCGCCTTCGACGGTCAGATCGGACAGCTCGCCTATTCGGCCTCCAAGGGTGGAATCGTCGGCATGACGTTGCCCGCGGCGCGGGACCTGGCGCCGGTCGGTATCAGGGTCCTGACGATCGCGCCGGGAACGATGGACACGCCACTGCTGGGCCTCCTGCCCGAGGAGGGCCGAAAGGCATTGGCCGCCAACATCCCGTTTCCCAAGCGCCTCGGCCTGCCCGAGGACTTCGCCGCTCTCGCCGAGCACATGGTCGAAAACGACTATCTCAACGGCGAGGTCGTGCGGCTCGATGGCGCCATCCGGATGCCGCCCAAGTAGCACGGCCCAGCAACGCAGAAAGACCTATTGCGCCGATTTGGCGTAAAGCGGGGCCGGGAGCGCGTCGATACTTGCCTTGTCAGGCCGAAGCGCGCCTGGTACGCAGGTACCGGGGGTGGCGGCCATGCCGCCTGAGTGGGAAAGAGGACAGATGCGCTCAGTGTTCGCGCGACGCAGTGTGGTGGCGTCGATCGCAGTCTTGGTCGCCGCGTTGTTCGCACCGAACGTGCCGCACGCGACGGCGGCCACAGCGCCGACAGCGGCCGCGTCCCAGACGCCGGCGCCGTCAGCTCACGACGCACCGTGGCGGGCGCCCAACATCGACGGCACCGCGGCACAGCGCGCATTCGAACGTGCGAGCAGCGCGCAACCGTCGACCGGGTCGTCGAACCACCAGTTCCAGAGCGCCAATCCTCCGAGCCCCTGCTACTACAGCCTCTGGTCCGATCCTCAGGGCGACGCCCCCGAGCTCGACGTCGTGTCGTACGGAGCTCTGTACGACTGCTCGAACGGGATGTGGACCTTCCCGGTGACGACCCACGACGCGTGGGCGTCGTCGGAGCTCGACACCTACCTTGTCCAATTCGAGACCGACGGCAACCTTACCGACGGCTGCAACGGAACCGACTACGCCCTCATCGGCGGTTGGGACGCCCAGCACGGCAACCTCACCGCCGGGATCTTCCGCGTCACGGACTGCACGCCGGCTGACTGGCCGCTCCTCTCGCTCGAGCCGATCACGAGGGCCAACAATTCCCAGGTCTCGATGGCGATGCCGAACTCCGCGATCGGCGGTGTGTCCCATTTCCTATGGACCGGGGCTATCGCCGGCAAGACCGAAGCGCAGTCGCAGCTCGAGGACGACTTTCCCGACGGCAACACCGGCCACTCCGAGGACGGCTACCTCGGGACGGGCTGCACCGTCGGCCAGGACTTTGGGCTGTCGAAGTCCTACACCATCGTCGACAATCCGCAGGCCGCGGCGGCCGCCTTGCAGGCTGCGGGCCAGCCGGGTGTCATCGCCGACCAGTCGCGGCCCGGCGCCGTGCACTTCGCGGGCGACCCGACCCACGCGGGTGCGGTGTTGGCGGGCGCGGGCATCGCCGCCAACATCAGCCAGGACCTGCAACGTCACTTCCAGAGCACGCCGAACGACACGGACTTCGGTCAGCAGTGGTCACTGCCCAAGGTCGGCGCTCCCCAGGCGTGGGATGTCACCACCGGCTCGCCATCGGTCATCGTTGGCGACCTCGATTCCGGGGTCGACGGCACCCACCCCGACCTGGCCGGCAAGCTCGTGCCCGGCGAGGACTTCACCGGTAGCAGCCCTGCCGCACTCAACATCGCCACCAACACCGACACAGTGGGCCACGGGACGGCAACCGCCGGCCTCATCGGCGCCGCCACCAACAACACCCTCGACGTCGCCAGCCTCGGCTACTCGACGATGGTCATGCCGGTGAAGGTCGGCGACGCCAACGGCGTCCTCGCCAGCAGCAGCACCGCCGGCATCATGTGGGCAACCGACCACGGCGCCAAGGTCATCAACATGAGCTACGGCAGCCCGTGCACCGACTCGAACGAGTCGGCGGCCGTGACCTACGCGCAGAACCATGGCGTGCTCCTCGTGGCCTCCGCAGGCAACGAGGCGCAGCAGGGCGACCGGCCCGACTACCCGGCTGCTTACCCGGGCGTGCTCTCTGTGGGGGCGACCGACGCCAACAACAACTGGGCGACGTACTCGAACTTCGGCAGCTACGTCGACATGGCGGCGCCGGGCGGGCTCGGTGAGAATCCGCCTACCGCGGCCAACGACATCCTCGTGCTGGCCCCGGGCGGGGGCACGGCCGTCGGCGCCGGTACGAGCTTCTCGGCGCCGCTCGTCTCGGCGGCCGGCGCTCTGCTGGCCGCCGTCAACCCCAACCTCACCGCGACGTCGATGCGGTCCCTGCTCATGGACACTGCCACCGACGTGGGGCCGGCGGGCCGTGACGCCACAACCGGCGTGGGCGTACTGAATGCGGCCCTGGCCGTCCAGACGGCTGCGGCGCGCTCGAAGTTCAACCCGCTGCCGCCCACCCGCATCCTCGACACGCGCAACAACGGCGGGCCCCTCGGCGCTTCACAGACCCGGCAGGTCCAGGTGACGGGTGGCAGCGTGCCGTCGAACGCCTCGGCCGTGATCATGAATGTGACCGCCGTCGAGCCGACGGCCGGCAGTTACCTGACCGTGTTCCCGAGCGGCGCCAACCAGCCCCTGGCGTCGAACCTCAACTTCAGTCCCGGCCAGATCATCCCCAACCTCGTCGTCGTGCGCGTCGGCTCGGGTGGCAACGTGTCGCTCTACAACGCGGTCGGCAACGTCAACGTCATCCTCGATCTCGTCGGCTGGTACGGCGACACCGGAGACAGCTTCACCGCGGTGACCCCGACGCGGATCCTGGACACGCGGAACGGTCCGCCCGGCAAACTGACCGCGGGCGAGACCCGCGCCGTCCAGATCGAGGGCGCAGGCAACGGTGCGATTCCGGCCACCGGCGTCACCGCCGCCGTCATCAATGTGACCGCGGTCGAGCCTTCCGCGGGCAGCTACCTCACCGTGTACCCGAGCGACGCGACGACCCCGCCGACAGCGTCCAATCTCAACTTCCCGCCAGGGGTGATCATCCCGAACCTGGTGGTGGTCAAGGTTGGAAGCGACGGCAAGGTGAACCTCTACAACGCTCAAGGCAACGTCGACGTCCTGTTCGACGTCGTCGGCTACTACTCGTCCACCGGGTCGAGCTTCTCGCCCCTACCGCCCCACCGTGTGCTCGACACGCGTGACGGCACGGGCGGCGTGGGTCGCCTCGGCGCGGGCGATACGAAGACCGTGCAGGTGGCGGGCGTCGGCGGCACGCCCACCGGTATCTCCGCCGTCGTCCTGAACGTCACGGCTGTTCAGCCCTCTACGGGGAGCTTCCTCACCGTCTACCCGAGCGATGCGGCATCGTTGCCCACCGCGTCCAACCTCAACTTCCCACCCGGGGCCATCATCCCCAACCTGGTGGTCGTCAAGGTCGGAAGCGACGGCAAGGTCAAGCTCTACAACGCACAGGGAACCGTCGACGTCATCTTCGACGTCGTCGGCTGGTTCACCTAGCAGTTCAACATTTGCTGACCGCCAGCTAGCGGCCGACGGCCCGCTCGAGCTCCTTCTTGTTCATCTTGGAGCGGCCCTCGATGCCCTTGCGCTTGGCCTCCGCGTACAGCTGCTCCTTGGTGCGACCTCCGGGGCCCTTGTGTGAGCGCAGGCCGCCGCGGCGACCGGAGGAGATGTCTTTCGTCGACGTGCGGCTGCGCTGCTTGGCCTCCCCGGACCGAGCTCGCTCCTTGTTGACCGTGCGCGCCGCGATCTCCTCGGCTACGTCCTCCGACCGGCCGCGCTCCTCGCGGCCTTCCTTGATGTGCTCGTACTGCCGCTCGCGCTTCTGACTCCAAGCTCGCTGAGGCATTGATGTCCTCCTTCTCTTCTTGAAAGACACCTACCCGGCAATAGCATCACTCAACATGCGCTACGTAGACGTTGGTGGGGCCAGGATGTCGGCCATCGGGCTGGGGTGCTGGCAGTTCGGCTCGATGGAGTGGGGGTACGGCAAGGAGTACCTGGAGAAGGACGCCATCGACATCGTCCACCGGGCCCTCGACCTCGGCGTCACCCTTGTCGACACGGCCGAGATCTATGGCTTCGGGAAGTCGGAGCGCGCCGTCGGCCGGGCGCTCGAAGGGCGGCGCGGCGAGGCCTTCATCGCCACCAAGATCATGCCGGTACTGCCGATCCCGCCGGTCGTCGTGCAGCGGGGTCACGCCAGCCTTCGCCGTCTCGGCGTCGACGTGATCGACCTGTACCAGATCCACCAGCCCAACCCGCTCGTGCCCGTCGGGGTGCAGATGCAGGGCATGCGACGGCTGCAGGACGAAGGCGTCGTGAAGCACGTGGGTGTCAGCAACTTCTCGCTCGCCAAGTGGAAGGCGGCGGAGGCCTCCCACGGCTCGCCGGTCATCAGCAACCAGGTGCAGTACAGCCTGGCCGTGCGCGGGCCCGACCGCACCGGCCTCGTTCAGTACGCGGCCGACAACGACCGCGTCATCATCGCCTACAGCCCGCTCGCTCAGGGCTTCCTGTCCGCGAAGTACGACGCCACCAACGCGCCCGGTGGCGTGCGGGCCGCGAACTCACTGTTTCTCCCCGAGAACCTCGAGCGCGGCCATGAGCTCATCACCGCCCTCCGCGAGGTAGCGAAGGCCCACGACGCCACGCCGGCCCAGATCGCGCTGGCATGGGTGATCCGGCGCAAGAACGTCGTCGCCATCCCCGGAGCCAGCAGCGTGTCCCAGCTCGAGAAGAACGCGGCGGCTGCCGACATCGACCTGACCGACGACGAGGACGAGCGGCTGACGACGGCCTCGGACAACTTCAACCCCGTCAACGGGGTTCGGGCCCTCCCGAAGATCCTCCGGAAGCGCCTGCCGTTCTAGCTACCAGGTGTCGATGTTGGGCCGCTTCTTGCCGGTCCGAGGTGCCGGCGGGGGAGCGCTGTCGAGAGCGGAGAGGATCCAGCGACGCGAGTCGGCGGGGTCGATGACGTCGTCGATCTCGAAGTACGTCGACGTGTTGAGGGCCTTGCCGTGCTCATACATGCGGGCGACCATCTCCTCGAACGTGCGCTCGCGTTTGGCCTCGTCCTCGATCGCCTCCAGCTCGCGCCGAAACCCGAGCTTGACCGCTCCCTCGAGGCCCATCCCGCCGAACTCGCCGGTGGGCCACGCCACCGTGAAGATCGGCGCCTTGAAGCTGCCGCCCGCCATCGCCTGGGCGCCGAGGCCATAGCCCTTCCGCAGCACGATCGTGAAGAACGGGACGGTGAGGCTGGCGCCGGTGACGAACATGCGGCTGACATGGCGCACGAGCGCCGTCTTCTCGGCTTCGGGCCCGACCATGATCCCGGGCGTGTCGCAGAGAAGGAGGATCGGCAGGTCGAAGGCGTCGCACAGCTGCATGAAGCGGGCGGCCTTGTCGGCGCCGTCGGCGTCGATAGCGCCGCCGAGATGGGTCGGGTTGTTGGCGATCAGCCCGAGGGGTCGGCCCTCGATGCGGATGAGGGCGGTCACCATCCCCGCCCCGAACGTCGGCCGGAGCTCGAGCACCGAGTCGGTGTCGGCCAGGCCGTCGATCACCTGGCGAACGTCATAGGCGCGCAGCCGGTTCTCGGGGATGAGCGTTCGCAGTAGCGCCTGGTCGGCCGCGTCCCAGGTCTCGTTCGGGCCCTGGAAATACGAGAGGTACTTCTTGGCCGCCGCGACCGCCTCGGCCTCGTCGGCGACTGCGATGTCGACGACGCCGTTGGCGGCCTGCACCGACATAGGTCCGATCTCGTCGGGCTCGTAGACACCGAGGCCGCCGCCCTCGATCATCGCCGGACCGCCCATCCCGATGTTCGAGTTGGCGGTGGCGATGACGACGTCGCAGCAGCCGAGGATGGCGGCGTTGCCGGCGAAGCAGTAGCCGGAGTTCACGCCGACCAGCGGCACGAGCCCGCTCAGAGCACCGAAGAGGGCGAAGGCCATGCAGTCGAGGCCCGAGACACCGGTGCCGTCGGTATCGCCCGGACGCCCGCCGCCTCCCTCGGTGAAGAACACGACCGGCAGTCGCAGTTCCTCGGCGAGCTCGAACAACCGGTCCTTCTTGCGGTGGTTCTGCAGACCCTGGGTGCCGGCGAGCACCGTGTAGTCGTACGACATCACGATCGTGCGGTGTCCGTTGACCGTGCCGATGCCCGCCACCAGCCCGTCGGCGGGGGTGCGGGCGATGAGGTCCTCGACCGCCCGGCGCCGGCGCTGGGCGGCGATCACTAGCGGCCCGTACTCGACGAAGCTGCCGGCGTCGATGAGGTCGTCGACGTTCTCCCGTGCTGTCCGCTGGCCCGTCTTTCGCCGGCGCTCGACCGCCTCCGGACGCCGGTCGTCCAGGGTCATGGCGTGCCGCTCGACCACGTCGGCCAAATCCCCCCGCTCCTGCTGCGTTCCGGTGACGTTTGACGGCCGTATCGGCCGTGAATCGTCACCAGAACGAGGGGAGAGGCGGATGAGGACGTCGCCGGGGTTCACGGTCTGGCCGGCTTGGACGGCGATCTCGGTGACCTCGCCGGGTTGGTCGGCGGCGATGACGTGCTCCATCTTCATCGACTCGATGACCAGCAGCTGCTGGCCGGACGCAACTGTCTGGCCGGGGCGCACGTCGACGGTCACGATCGTGCCCTGCATCGGCGCTTCCACAGCACTGTCCGCCATCGGTGAGCGAGGATAAGCGCATGCGATGGGACGGAGCAGTGGTAGTGGTGACCGGCGGCTCGAGAGGGATCGGCCGCGAAGTGGCGTTGCAGGCGGCCGCGAAGGGGGCGCGCGTCGGACTCGTTGCGCGCAGTCGTCCCGACCTCGAAGCGGTACTGCAGGAGATCGGCGGTCGCGGAGCCGTGGCGACGGCGGACGTCGCCGACCGGGCCCAGACCGAAGAAGCCCTGGCATCTTTGGCGTCTGAGCTCGGTCCGGTCGACATCCTCGTCAACAACGCCGGGATCGGGTCCTACGGACGGGTCGCCGACGTGACCGTCGAGGAGTTCGAGAACGTGATGCGCGTCAACTACTTCAGCTGCGTGTACGCGACCAAGGCCGTGTTGCCGTCGATGCTCGAGCGCCGGCACGGCCACATCGTCAACGTGGCGTCGATCGCCGGCCGTATCGGCCCGCCGATGGAGGCCGCCTACGCGGCGAGCAAGTTCGCCATGGTCGGGTTCACCGAGGCGTTGGCCTTCGAGGTGGCACCGCATGGGATCGGCGTGTCGATGGTGAACCCCGGCCCGGTCGAGACCGAGTTCTTCGACACCAGGGGTCACGCCTACGAAGGTGGTTATCCGAAGCCGGTCCCTGCCAAGCGTGTCGCCGACTCGGTCATCGAGGTCGTCGAGAGCAACGGGCTCGAGCGCGTCATCCCTCGCGCACTGCGTCCGGCCGTCGTCTTCCGTCACATGGCCCCGCCGATCTACAAGCGCGGCACAGCCCGCGTGATGGCCAAACAGATCCAGAAGTGACCGACGCGGCGACGCTCGGCATCGCCGCCGCCGTCGCGCTTGGCGTCTGGCTACTCGTCCTTGCGGTCCTGGCCGTCGCGACCCATGCGCGGGAGCCGCGGGCGACCCCCGCCACCATGACCCTGGGCGGGGACGAGCCGCCTGCCGTCGTCAACCTGATCACCAATGACTGGGCCGTGGGGCGAGCCGCGGTGCCGGCCACGCTGATCGATCTGGCCGCCCGCAAGGTCGTCGCCTTCGAGCGGGTGGCTCCCGAGCGCTTCGTCGTCCGTGTTCCCGATCGTCGCCCCGTCGGCCTGACTCATTATGAAGCACAGGTCTACGACCACGTTCGAGGGTTGGCGAGCGGCGGTGTGGTCGCGTGTGAGGCGCTGACCACCGGTCCCAAAGATGCGTCGAAGCGCTGGTGGAGGGACTTCCGCATCGCCGTCTCGGCTGATGCTCGTCAGCGAGGCCTGAGTCGACCGCGGTGGGACCGGGTCCAGCTCGGTGTCCTCGGCCTGGTCGCCCTCGCGCCGGCAGGTTTGGCCTCGGGCGCGTTCGCCGCCCTCCCCAGCAGCTCCTCGTCGAAGTCCGACGATCCCGGCGTGCTCGGCGTCCTTGGCGTCGCCGCGATCCTCTGGGTGGCCCTCATGGCGATTCCGCGGTCGCTGCGGGCGGAACGCGACACGGTGGCAGGGCTCATGACCGCCTCTCGCTGGCTCGGCATCCGCGCCCAACTGGCGGGCGACGATCACTTTGCCGACCAGCCGCCCACGGCGGTCGCGATCTGGGACCGGCTGCTGTCCTATGGCGCGGCAATGGGCGTCGCGCCCGGTGCCGTACGGCCTCTGTCGATGGGCGCCGAGTCGGAGACCGAGGCATGGACCGCGTACGGCGGACGCTGGCGCGTTGTGCACATCCGGTACCCCCAGCGCTTCCCGCCGGGCTGGGGCCGCGGGCCGGCGGCCGCGGTCGCGGTGGGCCTCCTGTGGGTGATCCCCGGAGCCTTCGTCGGCCTCGTCCTCGTGGCGCGAGTCCCAGCGCTGCCACGGCTGGTCGGGCTGGCCAGCGCCGCGATCCTGCTGATCGCGCTCGCCTACGGCGCCAGCACGTTTTGGTCAGGTGCCTCCGACATCGGCAGGCGCCGCACGCTCGAAGGTGAGGTACTCCGCCGCAAGGACGTGGTGACCCACAACGACTCCGGTTCGAGCACGACCGCCGTCTACCTCGCCGTCTACGACGGGCGTGGCAGTGAGCTGCGCGCGTTGCGCTGCACTCCCCAGGTGGCGTCGGGCATCTATGCGGGAGAGGAGGTGCGGGCCACGATCACCCCGCACCTGGCGCACGTCTACAGCCTGGAGCGTCTCGGCCCGATGGTGTCCATCCACACCGGGTCGTAGCCGGCCGCCTGCAACGACGCGGCCACCTCTTCGGGCGACCGGGTGTCGCTGATCTCGAACTGGGGCTCGGCTTCGCTTGCCTCGGCGTAGCCGCCGGGCTCGGTGTGGGAGCCGGC
>JAFAUA010000447.1 GCA_019243595.1 Acidimicrobiia bacterium | reverse complement strand
GTAGCGACTGCCTCTTGACAGGCAAGTAATCACTTGCCTATTGTTCGGTGGTGGGAGATGTCTTCAAGGCTCTCGCCGATCCCACACGGCGGGCGATCCTTGACGAACTGACGGACCGAGACGGCCAAACCTTGTTCGAGCTGTGTTCCCGGCTCGCAACCAAGCACGGCATGGGTTCGACCCGACAGGCGATCTCTCAGCACATCGATGTGCTCGAGTCGGCCGGTCTCGTCAGAACACGCCGAGAGGGTCGCTACAAGTTCCATCACCTCGACACGGCGCCGCTGCAACAGATCGCGGACCGTTGGTCGGTGCCTGATCCGGAGGATGACTGATGAGAATCAACGTGATGAGTGTCATGGTCGACGACCAGGCCAAGGCGCTTCGTTTCTACACCGAGGTGCTTGGCTTCGTGAAGAAGACAGAGGTCCCGCTCGGCGAGCACGCGTGGCTCACCGTTGTCTCACCGGAGGACCCCGACGGGACGCAACTGTCGCTCGAACCCGACGAGCATCCGGCAGCGCGGCCGTTCAAGGAGGCGCTCGTCGAGGATGGCATCCCGTTCACGTCCTTCTCGGTCGACGACGTCACCACCGAGTACGACCGCCTCGTCGGGCAAGGCGTGCGATTCACCCAGCCTCCGACCGACATGGGTCCCGTGACGACCGCGGTCTTCGAAGACACGTGCGGCAACCTCATCCAGATCGCCGCCCAGAAGTCCTAGCGAGTCGTGCCGTCGGCGAGGGTGCCTAGAACGTCCACTGGGTGGCGCCGCCGGGCATCACGGTGCCGAGCGCCGTCGCCCGGCGGGTCGTGATCCGGTAGACGTGCCACGGAGGGGGTCCGGCTGACGGGGCACTGAAGTCGGCCGTGAGCGCGATGCCGCTGTCGTCGACGCGGCAGGGCCAGCCGCCGTCCGCCCACACCTGTGCCATCTCGGCGACCGTCGCCGGGTCGGTGATCTTGGCGGCCGTGCCCTCGACGACGAGATCGAACTCGCGGACGCCGATGCTCATCGTGCAGCGCGGGTCGCGGGCCAGGTTTCGCCCCTTCCGCGAGGACTCGCCGGTCTCGAACCACCATGCCCCGTCGTGCCACTGGGCGCCGATGCCGTTCACGTGGGGGCTGCCGTCGGGGTTGATCGTCGCCAGCCAGCACGAGTGGCGATTGGGGCCGCCGCTGTCGGGCGCCATCGTGATGTCCTGCTCGAGGCGGGCTTCGACGGCCGCCCAGTCCATCGGTGGCAGGTCGTACAGCTCTCCGAGGTTCTTAACTTCCATACTGGTAAGACGTACTACCGAGCGCGGACTAACCGGTGATCCCGTACTCCTTCTTCCACCAGCGGGCGTTGGCGACCTCGTCGGGGTCGGTGCGCAGGCTCGGATCCTGGCCCAGGTCCTCGGGGGTGGGGCCGACCCGGTCGGCGATGGGACGCAGCTCGTCGAGGTCAAAGTTGTAGACGCGGGCCGCCGTCTCGCCGAGGAGCTTGCGGGTGTCCTCAACCGGAACGTCGCTGAACGACGACTGCAGGCGCTCCACCGTGTGCGGCCACGTGCCCTCGGGGTGGGGATAGTCAGTGCCCCACATCATCACGTCGCAGCCGATGACGTGACGGCGGCGGATCTCCTCCTTGGACATCGTCGACGCCCCGATGAACAGGTTGGTCCCGAAGTAGTCGGACGGCAGCTTGGAGATGCGACCCTTCAGCATGGCCGCCATCTTCTTGGTGGTGTGGCCGCCGCCCATGTACTGGTCCCACTTCCACATCATGTCGTTGGCCCAGTACGCCGCGGCCTCGGTGACGACGAACTTGAGGTCGGGATATCGCTCGAACACGCCGCCGAACAGCATGTGCCAGCCCGGGCGTACCGCCCACCACACGACCTCGGCCAGGTAGATGCCGATGTGGTCGCCGTACTCGGCCTGGGGCGCCTCACCCGAGTGAGTGTGCACAGGAAGACCGTGGGCCTGGCACGCGGCCCACACCGGGTCGTAGATCTTGTCGTGGTACGGCGGGCGGTCGTGCCACATCGTCGGCACCATCACGCCGCGGATGCCGGGGTGTTGGGCGACCCATTCGACTTCCTCGACGGCGCGCTCGGGGCTATGGCAGATCGGTACCAACGCGATCCCCGCCCGCCGCTCGGGGCTGTCGGAGCACAGGTCGACGAGGAAGCGGTTGTGGGCGCGCGCGCCCGCGAACGCCAGGTCGGGGTCGTCGATCTCGCCGGCCGACAGACCGGCGCCGAACGGCGGCGACGCCATGCCGGTGATGGCGTCGGCGTCGGCAAAGATCACCTCGGCCGACACACCATCGGCGTCGAGCTCCTTGTTGCGCACTGCCGCGTCGTAGGCGCCCTTGAGACCCTCTTCGTTCTGGGTCTCCCAGCCCATGATGTAGTCGTAGTTCATCTTCAGGGCTTCGTCGCGACGGGCGTGGCGCTCGGCCAGGTACTCGTCGAAGGCGCCGTAGAACTTCGAGTCGAGGTACTGCCGGTACTCGTCGGCCGGCAGTCCGGCGTGTCCGTCGGCGGAGACGATGCAGTAGCGCTCGCTCATGACTTTGCCCCCAGCACCGAGAGGTCGTCGTAACGCTGGTGGACGTAGGGGAGCAGCGACTCGGCCGGGACCCGCCCGACGATCTCGCCCCGCTGGCTGCTCGACAGCTCGGCGTACTCCATCGACACAATGCTGCGCACGGGGAGATCCGCCACCGGATCGAGCGGTGACTCCATGAGCTTCACCTCGCCGTCGATGGCGCGCACGTTGCGAGCCGACTCGTGGCGATGGCAGTAGACGAACGGCGGGTCGCCGTCGAGGCCGGCACCCGACGGGTTCGGGTTGACCTTGAAGTAGAAGTCGACCTTGTCCTTCTCGTAGCCGGGCCGGTCGTCACTCAACTGGCCGGCGACCTCGGCGACGCGGAATCCCATGCGCTCGATGTGGGCGGCCACCCGATCGCCGTCGAGGTGGAGGGTGACGTCGGCGATCTTCTTGGGCTCGCCGAACGTCTCGCGTCCTCCGATCACCGACTGCTCGGTGGTCATCGGCATGAAGAGGGCGTACTCGCCTTCGGTCGATTCGTGCCGGCATCGCACGCCGAACCAGCCGGCTCCGAAGGGCTTGAGGCCAGTGCCCATGTCGACGATGGCGATGCGCAGCCGGGCGGTGGGGTCCGAGGGCTCCAGCGGCGGTGGCAGCACCGAGGCGATGACCTCGGGGTCGGTCTCGAACACCACGGTCACCGCCTGGGTCCAGATCTTGCTCTGGACGGCTTCGACCTCGCGGTTGCGCCGCTCCTCCGGCGGTCGTGCCCCGTAACGGATGGTCATGGCGCCCCCTTCGGCGAGTTCTTGAACACTGTTACATAGAACCCAAGACCGATGCCAGCAGGCGGTCGACGGCGTAGTCGAACAGCGTGTCGGTGTTGGCCGGCTTCGCCATGGCCTTGCGGAGCGCGGGATCGATGGTGTCGTCGTCCAGCGCGTCCCAGAGCTCCTGGGTGGTGCGGCTGCCCGGCTGGCGGTGGGCGAAGTTGTCCTCCAGGAGGATGAAGCCGCCGACCAGGAACAACACGGCGCGCACGGCTTGGGCGGCGTCGGACCCGGTGACGCCGGCGGCCTGCATCTCCCGTGTCAGTGCGACCTGGCCGGGGAACGACAGCTCGGCGGTACGCCCGAGCTCGGCCGCCAGCTGCTGGGCGTCGGTCGTGCCGCGCACCTGATCCCGGATCGACCGGGCGACGGAGACAAGCCGGGCGCGCGGCGACGACCCGCGCGCCGCGATCGGCGGAAGGTCGCCGATCATGGCGTCGAGGACTGCGTTGAGCAGGTCCTCCCGGCTGCCGATGTGCCAGTAGATCGCCGTGGGGGCGACTCCCACCTCGGCCGCCAACTTGCGCATGCTGAGGGCGTCGACGCCGCCGGCCGCAATCAGCTCCCGCGCCGCGGCGACGATGCGTTGCTGGTCGGCGGGCGCCACCCCTTACGAGCCGGTCGCGGTGGTGAGACCCGACGACTCCAGCGCGTGGCGGATGAACCGACCGACTCCCTTGTTGCGGGAGAACGCCACATGTCCGCCCTTGTACCAGACGACCTCGGGCCTGCCCCAGTGCTCCCACAGGCGCCCCACCTGGTGGCGGGGATGGGCGAGGCGGTCGGCCAGCCCGGCGTAGATGAACCGGCGATCGACTGGCAGCTGGGGGGTAACCGAAAGCGGCGAGACGACCGTGCCGACCTGTCGGGCGAGGTCGATCATGCGCAGGTACTGCGGGTCGCGCTGGCGGGTGGTGTGGTGGTCGATGAGGTCGATGAGGTCGACGGCGGGCACGCCGAGGATGGCGCAGGCCAGGTCGGGCTCGAGGCCGGCGACGATGGCGGTGACGAAGCCGCCGAGGGAGATGCCGGTGATGCCGACCGGCTGGCCGTCGCCCTGGGCAGACGCCCACCGCACGAGCCGGCGCACGTCCCACACCGACTGGGCGATGCCGTGGACATTGTCCATCAGGTCCTCGCCGGGGAACGCCGCGTGCGGCGGCAACTCGTCGCCCCGAGGACCGTGCAACGGCAGCACCGGGAAGACGAGGTTGATGCCGAGGCTCTCGTGCAACCACCGGGCGCGGAAGAGGGCGAGGTCTCTGCTGGCCTTGCCCATCGCCGTGCCGTGGACGCAGACCAGCCAGGGGCGGGGAGCGCCCGGGTGGCGCAGCACCCACGCACGGGCGCGCCGGTTGGCCGTGTAGGACAGCCACCGGTCGCGGCCGGGCTCTTCGTCGAACGGCTCGTACAGGCTCTCGAACGACATGCGTTCGTAGCGGAGCTTGCGGGCGTGGTCGGGCCGCATCGTCGGTCGCTCGATGGCCGGCGGTTGCGGATAGAACGACGCCGGATCGGAGAGGAAACCGCGGTCGCTGTAGAGGTTGATCGCGACCTGAGCTTCGGCTTCGGCGCGAACCAGCAACGACGCCGGGTTGGGCGGCTTCATCACCCGGAAGCCGGCGATGACGGCTTCGTCGAGCAGCGCGTGACCGGTCAGAAGAAGCGAGGGGAAGGGCGCCGGCACCCCGTCGTCGTTGCGGTGCTGGATCCAGTTGGGCCACGACCGGACGTAGAAGAGGCCGGCCCTCGGAAGCGGGGTCAGCACTTGCTGCCAGCGGGACAGCGGGTCGAAGATCGACGGCCGCTCGTCTTCGACCTCGGGCTCGCCGGCGGGGGCGAGGGTGGGGGAGGGAGTCATGCGCTCAGTCGACGAGGACGTTCGGGCGGGGAAGGCCTTCGGCCTCGCACAAGGCGTAATAACCGGCCAGCGCGAGGGCGCCATCGACGACGCTCTCGACGTTGCCGTCGGCGTCAAGGTTGAGGTTGGCGCCGTAGATCTGGAACCACACGTGGGTGTTGTCCTCGATGCTCTGGAGTGTGTGCACCGAGTTGGCGGGCTCGTAGAGAAACGAGCCGGCGCGGTTGACGTACGGGTACTCCTTGTACTTCCACGCCCCCGAGGTTGTGTAGGCGTACACAGGCCCTGTGTGGCGGTGGCGCTGGACCTCGTAGCCGCTCTGGAAGATGTTCTCCACGATCCAGAGGCCCTCGCGCTCCTTGACTTGGATGACCTTCAGTTTGCTGCCGTCTCCCATGTCGACGAACGGGAGCTCGTCGGCACCGATGTGGACCGCAGTCGGCACCTCGTTGGTGATCGTCATGGCGTCCACCGTATCGCCGTTACAGAGAGGGCCACCGGTCCGTAAGCTCTGCCGGGATGGACGTTTCGACGCTCGACATCTTCGACCCCGACACCTACGTGGACGGCCCTCCGCACGAGGCATTCGCCGAGCTCCGGCGCACCGATCCCGTCCACTGGCAGCCGATGGCCGACGGCGGTGGGTGCTGGGCGATCCTGCGCCACGGCGACGTGTCCCACGTGGCCAAGCACCCCTCGCCGTTCTCGGCGTCGTTGGGTGGCGTGGTGGTCGAGGACCTGGAGCCCGACCAGCTGGCGATGATGCGCATGATGCTGCTGGCGATGGACCCGCCCAGCCACGCCAGCTACCGGCGTCCGCTCGTCCCGCACTTCGGCCGCCAGGCGATCGCCGGCCTGGCGGAGCGCGTGCGGGTGATCTGCAAGGAGATCCTCGGTGCCGCCCGCGAGCAGGGCGACGTCGAGTTCGTGCACGACGTCTGCGCCAAGCTGCCGTCCCAGGTCGTCGGCGAGCTGTTCGGGATCCCGCGTGAGGACTGGGACCGCATCCAGCGCTGGGCCGAGATGTCGACGAGCACGCAGGACGAGGAGCTCAGCGGGGGAGAGGACGCGTCGAGCGGCTCGGTCGAGATGGCCATGTACGCCATCGAGTTCGCGGGCCGCCGGCGGGCGGGGGAGCCCATCGACGACCTCACGTCGTTGATCCTCGGCACCTCGTTCGGTGGCGACGACGGTGCGCCGATGACCGACGTCGACTTCGGCAGTTTCTTCGTGCAGATGGTCACCGCCGGCAACGACACGACCAAGTCGATGCTGTCGTCCGGGCTGCACGCCCTGTTGACCCACCCCCACCAGCTATCCGACGTGCGCGCCGACCCATTGTTACTGCCCGGCGCGGTGGAGGAGATCCTCCGCTGGGCCAACCCACTCCACTACTTCCGGCGCACCGCGGCGGAGGACACCGAGCTGTCGGGCACCAAGATCGAGGCGGGCCAGAAAGTGGCGATGGTCTACACGTCGGCCAACCGCGACGAGGAGGTGTTCGCCGACCCGCAGAAGTTCGACATCCGCCGCGACCCCAACCCCCATCTCTCGTTCGGCATCGCCGAGCACTTCTGCCTGGGCGCCCACC
>JAFAUA010000354.1 GCA_019243595.1 Acidimicrobiia bacterium | reverse complement strand
ATCGTCGTTGCTCTCGTCGCACTGGCTGCCGTGCTGTGGATCGGCGCCGGGCAGGCACCGGAATGAGCTACCTCGCCGACGAGCTCGGGTGGTGGGTCGAGGCCGAGACCGGCGCGCGCGTCGTCGACGCCGCGCCGCTGGGTAAGGGTGCATCTCGACGCACGTGGGCCGTCGATCTCGACGACGGTCGGCGCGTGGTCGTGCGCGAGGACACGGGGACCGGCCCGGTCGCGGGCACGGCGCTGACGTTGCGCCGCGAGGCCGCCGTCTACCACGCGCTTGCTGGCGCGCCCGTCCCCGTCGCCACGCTGCTCAGCGCCAGCCCCGACTGGCGCGCCCTCCTCTTCGATCTCGTGCCCGGCACCGACGACCTGGCATCGCTGTCCGCCGACGAGCGCCAGAGCGTGGCGCACGACTACGGCCGCTGCCTCGGTCTCCTCCACGCGCTCAAGATCGCCGACCTCGACCTGGGGCCCCTCAAGGTCAACGGCCGGGAACCCACCTGCGCCGACATCGCCCTCTGGCGCGCAATCTGCGAGCGGCGCTGCGGCGACGGCGCCGCGCCGGTTTCCATGCCCGCCCTGGAATGGCTGGCGGCCCACGTCCCCGACGCCGGCGGCCTGACCTCGCTGTGCCACGGCGACGCCGGCCCCGGCAACTTCCACCAAGACGGCGCAAAGGTGACCGGGCTCCTCGACTGGGAGTTCGCCCACGCCGGCGATCCCCACGACGACCTCGCGTGGGTCGCCGTCCGCAACCAATTGCTCGGCCGGCCCCTTGCCCTCGACACCACCTTCGCCGGATGGCGCGACGCGTGCGGCTTCGATGTCGATGCCGACGGCCTCGAGTACTACCGGGCCCTCGTGCTGGTGCGCATGGCGATCAGCTGCGACGCGGCCCTCAACTGGACGGGCGGCAAGACGACACCCGACACGCGCGTCCAGGCTGCCCTTCGGCCCTTCCTCGCACCGGCGATCCTCGAGGCCCTGCGCCGCGCCGGCTGCGACGAACCGTTCGTCGACGAGCTCGACGCGCCGGCGCGCGCCGAGTGGGAGTCGTCGCCGATCGCCGGTGTCCTGGGCGACCCCTCCGACCTCGACGACCTGAAGGCGATCCATTGACGGCAGACCTGACCGAGGCCGACGACTGCTTCCACCCCGTGCCCGTCGACGATCCGATGTGGACGGAGACGACGTGGTGGGGGTTCATGGTCCCCGAGCGGGGCATCGGCGCGATGATCTACACGCTGTTCCGACCGAACCTCGGCGTGGCCACGCTGGTGACCCAGGTGTGGAACGACGAGCACGTGGCGCCGTGGGCGTCGCCCTACGCGCGCAGCCTGTGGCACCTGAAGATGCCCGACGGCGACCTCGACGACCTGCGCCTCAGCTTTCTGCACATCCGACGTCTCGAGCCGCTCAAGGCGTACCGGCTGACCTACGAGGACCGCGACTCGTGTGCCTTCGACCTGCACTACGAGGGGGCGATGGCGCCCCACGTCGTGGCCGCCAGCCCCGAGCTCGGCCACTTCGACCAGCTGTGCCAGGTCACCGGCGAGCTGCACGTCGACGGCGAGATCATCGACGTCGACTGCGACGCCGTGCGCGACCGGTCGTGGTACGTGCGCGACGACTTCCGCTCGATGCGCTCGGCGTACACGTACGGGGCGGTCAACGCCGACGAGCACTTCCTCGCCTACACCCGCCCGGCCGACAACGCCGGTGATCTCGGCGCCGTGTTCGGCGGCTACCTCGTGCGCGACGGCGAGAAGGCCGACCTCAAAGAGGGTGTGCGCCGCGTGCACTCACGACGCCGTGGCCATCCCGACGAGCTCGAGCTCAACGCCACCGACGCCCTCGGTCGCAAGCTCGAGGCGCGCGGCCGGATCACCGCTTCCCTCGCCAGCCAGTCGACGCCCGGCATGTTCGCCTACATGAGCATCGCCGAGTGGACAATCGGCGACCGCCAAGGCCACGGCGAGGACCACGACGTCTGGTCGCCGGACACCCTGGCCGAGCGCCACCGCCTGCGGGTGCAGGGCTCAAAGTGACGGCGATCCCCGCGGCGGCGGCAGACATCACCGCCGATTGGTTGACCGAGGTGCTCGACCGACCGGTCACCGACGTCAAGGCCGAGAACCTGGGCGCCGGCCTCGGCCTCCTCGGCGAGGTGACCCGGCTGCACCTGACCTATGGCGACGACGACGGCGACGGTCCGCCGACGCTCATCGCCAAGACCCAGTCGCCGGCGCCCGAGAGCGCGTTCGTCGCCCAGATGATGGGCTTCTACGACCGCGAAGTGAACTTCTACCGGTCGGCGGCGACCAAGGTCGACGTGCGCACGCCCCGCTGCTACCACGCCAACATCGTGGCCGAGGGTGCGCCGTTCGTCATCCTCCTCGAGGAGATCACCGGCGCTCGCATGATCGACCAGATCGTCGGCGCGTCGCGCCAGGACGCCGAGATCGCGGTCGACATGGCCGTCAACTTGCACGCTCGCTTCTGGGACAACGACGCTCTCTACGCCCTCGACTGGCTGCCGCCGATCAACACGCCGCTGTTCCTCGCCGCCGGCGACTTCGCCAAGCAGAAGCTGCCCGCGTACGAGGCGTACTGGGGCGGGAAGGTTCCGCCGGAGATCCTCAAGTTCGTCGGCGACATCAACGAGCGCTACCCGGCGCTGCTCGACTGGTGGGTCGCCCAGGGCCATCCGACGTTCGCCCACATGGACTACCGGGCCGACAACTTCCTCTTCGGCGGGTCGGCGGGTGCCGACACCGTCACCCTTCTCGACTGGCAGCTGAGCGTGCGCGGTGTCGGCGTGTGGGACGTGGGCAACTTCCTCGCCGGCTCGGTGACGACCGAGAACCGGCGCGCGTGGGAGCACGACCTCGTCCGCCGCTACCACGACGGACTCACCGCCGCCGGCGTCACCGGTTACGACTGGGACCAGTGCTGGCTGGAGTACCGCTACGCCGTCGCCCAGCAGGCGTGGTCGACGTGCCCGCTCGGCGACCTCGCGCCCGGCAACGAACGGGGCCGGCTGCTGCTCGACACCATCACCCCCCGCTACCTCCAGGCCGCGCACGACCTCGGCGTGTACGACCTGCTCGATCGTCTCTGAGGTTCCGCAGCAGTGAATCTGATCCTCGTTCGCCAC
>JAFAUA010000311.1 GCA_019243595.1 Acidimicrobiia bacterium | reverse complement strand
GCCGACATGGCCACCAAGCTGGAAGCGGCCCGGCTGTTGACCCAGAGCGCGGCGCGTAAGAAGCAGGCGGGCGAGCGCTGCGACGTCGAAGCGGGCATGGCCAAGCTTTTCGCGTCGGAGACGGCGTTCGAGTGCGCGACCGAGGCGATGCGGGTGCACGGCGGCTACGGCTACACATCTGAACTGCCCGTCGAGCGCTACTACCGCGACGCGCCGCTCATGCTGATCGGTGAAGGGACCAACGAGATCCAGCGCCTGGTGATCGCACGCGGCCTGCTGGACCGCTACGCGCAATGACAGATCGCCTGCACGGGCGGAGGATTCTCGTCGTCGGCGCCGGCACCCGGCCGTCTCCGGAACCGGACGCGCCGATGGGCAACGGGCGGGCGATCGCCGTGCTGGCGGCGCGTGAAGGGGCGGACGTGGCGTGCGCCGATGTCGACCGCGCCGCCGCAGAGGAGACGGCGCGTCTGGTCGAGCAGGAGGGCGCCAAGGCCCACGTCATCGTCGGCGACGTCACCGATCCCGAGGTGTGCCGCGCCTTGGTCGACGAGACCGTTGCCGCCCTGGGTGGGGTGGACGGCCTCGTGCTCAACGTCGGCATCGCCGCCGGGCGGCGTCTCGCCGAAACGACAGTCGAGCAATGGGACTACACCTTCGCCGTCAACCTTCGCTCGCACTTCCTCATCTGTCAGGCGGCGCTCCCCGTCATGGCCGAGGGTTCGGCGATCGTTTTCATCGCATCGGTCGCAGGCATCAGCGCCGGCAGCCAGATCCCCTCCTACGACGCCTCGAAGGCCGGCATCTTCGGCCTCTGCCGTCACGTCGCGCTCGAAGGGGCACGCAAGGGGGTGCGTGCCAACGTCGTCGCACCTGGGCTCATCGACACGCCGCTTGGACGCCTGGCCACCGCCGGGCGGCCGAACCGGGCGAAGACGCCGGTGCCGCTGGGCCGGCAGGGAACTGCCGAAGAGATCGCCGCGCCGGTGGTCTTCCTGTTGTCGAACGAAGCGAGCTACATCACCAGCCAGGTGCTGGCCGTCGACGGCGGGTTGTCTTCGCGATAGTCAGCCGGCGATGACGCGATCGAGGTCGTTGGCGACGACGATCTCCCCGTCGAAGACCGACGCGGCGATGGCTCGCCATTCGTCCTCGTTGCCGGGTGGGATCGGTGGCACGCAGTGGGTGAGGACGAGGGTGGCGACGCCCGCTCGCTTGGCGGTGTCGGCGGCCTGCTCGACGGTCGAGTGGTAGTCGCAGACATCGACCAGCCGTTGTATGCCGACTGAACGTAGCAGGTCGTCGCGAATCACCGTCGACACGAGCACGTCCGCGCCAAGCGCGAGGCGGTCGACTCCCTCACACGGCACCGTGTCGCCCGCCAACACCACGGCGTGATCGTCGTGCTCCACCCGGTAGGCGAGCGTGGGGCGCACGGGGCGGTGGTCGCTCGGCGCGGCCACAACGCGCACGCTTCCGTCGTCGTAGGCGACGCCCTCGTCGAGCTCGGTGACGTCGACGGCCGGCTCCCACGTGAGGTCCTCGTGGTGGGCGAGCCGGTAACTGATGTCCGACGCGAGTGAGCCGAGAATGCCGTCGACGACCTGCCGTGCGCCGGGGGGCCCGACGAGCATCAACGGTGACGGCGCGAACGAGGTGATCCACCGGGTCGTGATCACATCGTTCAGGTCGGTGAGGTGGTCGCTGTGAAGGTGGGTCAGCAGTGTCGCCGTGAGCTGGCCGGCGGCGACGCCCGCCCCGGCCATGCGGAGCAGCACGCCCCGACCGGCATCGACCAAGAAAGTACAGGAGCCGGCCCGGACGAGCGTCGACGGCCCGGCCCGGTTTGCGTCGGGGATGGGACTTCCGGTGCCGAGGAGGACGATGTCGATGGCCGCCATTTTGATCAGTATTTCCCGCTGAGCGGGAGGAACTGAGCGAAAGGTGGGTGAACAGACAAGGCGTGCGAGCCCGCGTCGTCTTTGTGCTGGCTCTGGCGCTTGCCGTCGCCGGGATCGTTCCCGCGGTCGCCCGCCAGGATGGCCCGGCGGCGCCGCACGGGGAGCACCAGCTGTTGGTTGGGGCGGCGCTCGCCGACGTCAGCCCGCCGGCGTTCGATCCCAAGGCTGACGCCGCCGCCTTTCCGGAGTGTCCGGCCGCACTGTTCAACGGGCCCCGGCAGTTCGCCTTCGAGGAGCCCTACAAGGACGTGCAGGGCGTCGGTCACTTCGAGTACCCGGACCCGTTCTGCGACGCCAACCACAACGGACGCTGGGACGGCATCTACATCTCCGGCGGCGTCGACCACGTGGCCCAGCGCGTGCACGACCCCATCGATGCCCGGGCCATCGCCGTTTCTGACGGCGTGCGCACGGCCGTCGTCGTCTCGGTGGTGGCGCAGGGCATCCACGAGACGTACACCCACCGCGTGCGGGACCGGTTGAGGACGTTGCGGCCGCAGATCACCGACGTCATCGTGAGTGCCAACCACAACGAATCCTCGCCCGACACTGTCGGCATCTACGGCGCGCCCAACGTGCAGGACACCGTCGGCGGCAGGTCCGGCATCGACGACTACTACATGTCGTTTCTCGTCGATCGCGTGGCCCACGCCGCGGCTGCCGCCTACGACGCCCGCCAGCCGGCGGTGGTGTCGGCGCTGCAGATGCCGGTCCCGTCGACGGTGAACGTCCGCCTCTCGAAGAACTTTCCGACGACCGACGACAGCGGGAAGGGCGTGGCTCTCGATCCGAAGATCGGCGTGCTGTCGGCCAAGACCCTCGACGGCAAGCCGATCGTCACCGTCATGAGCATGGCCGCCCACAATCAGGAGATCGGCCACACAAACGTCCCCTCGATCCAGGGCGAGATGTCGTCGGACTGGCCGGGGTACTTCCACCGCCGGCTCGAGCAGACCGCCGGCGGCATGGCGATGTTCCTCGTTGCCGACAATGGCTCGATCGAAGACCCCGAGACGGTGCCGCCCGTTCCGAAGGCGGCGGGTCCCGGTTGTCCCGACGGGTGCTACGCCCAGGCCCAGGCGACCGGTGAGGCGTTGGCCGACGCCGTGGCGGCCCAGCTTCCGAATGCGCACCCGCTGCGCTCCGGGCGTGTCGACATCCAGCGTGACGAGTTCTACGTCCCGCTCGAGAACAACCTGTTCAAGGCGGCGGCCGCGGCCGGGTTGTTTGGCGACAGACAGACGTTCGTGGCCGGCGTGCCCGCCGGTCCGGCCGGTACCGATGTCCGCACGGAAGTGGGCGTCATCGACGTCGGTCCCGACCTCCAGCTGCTGGCGAACCCCGGTGAATCCTTTCCCGCCCTGATGGTCGGCAGCCATTGGGGTGTCGAGGACGCCAGCTGTCCCGAGCGGCCCAACCCTCCGGTGCCGACCTGGCACGCCTCCTCGGCGTATCGCTTCCGGGTCGGCCTGGCCGACGACCTGCTCGGCTATCTGATCCCGGCGTGGGGCTTCTCAACCCAGCCCGGCGTCTTCACGACCACGTGTTTCAACGATCAGAACGACAAGGACCAGCGCGGACATCAGCACAAGCTGGAGAGCGAGGCCGTCGGGCCGACAGCCGCGAACCTGGTCGCCCAGCATCTCAGCGCCGTTCTTGATGCCCAACGCGGTGAGCATGCCGTCATCCGGCCCGGGCGTTTCGTGCGCGCCGACGGCTCGCTCAGCCGGTCGCCCGTCGGCGCCGTGGGCCTGTGGCTGTCCGGCTCGGAGAACGGCGGCGGTGGCCTTCTCTTCACCACCGGCCATACCCGGCTCTTCGGCTCCTACTGGGTCGACGGCCGTGGACAGTTCGTCGACTACGACGCCGTCACCCAGGCCGCACCCGACCTGCTGACCCACGGCATGGTGGTCGGCGACCGCACCTACTACGCCGACGTCTACCCCGACGTGGCGGCTCCGGCGTTCGGTCCCGCGCAGTGACATAAGTTCGACCTATGGCTGTGCACGACCGGCCCTTCGGCCGCTACTACGAAGACTTCGACATCGGTGACGTCTACAAGCACTGGCCCGGCAAGACGATTACCGAGTATGACGACCACCTCTTCTGCATGATCACGATGAACCACCATCCGCTGCACACGAATGCGTGGTTCGCCGAGCACGAGACCGTCCAAGGCAAGAACGTGGTCGTCGGCAACCTCGTGTACTCGCTCGTGCTCGGGATGAGCGTGCCCGACGTCAGCGGCTCGTGCATCGCCAACCTCGAGGTGGAATCGCTCAGCCACAAGAAGCCGACGTTCCACGGCGACACCATCTACGCCGAGACGCGAGTCCTCGACAAGGTCGAGTCGAAGTCCAAGGAGGACCGAGGCGTCGTCACCGTCGAGACCAAAGGCTTCAACCAGCGCGGCGAGGAGGTCTGCTACTTCCGGCGCAAGCTGATGGTCTGGAAGAAGGACTTCGCACCGCCCCGGCAGCGCCCGTACACCGAAGGCGACGCCTGGGGAGAGGGCTGACGCCCCGGATCCACGACACCGCGGCGGCCGGCTTCTCGGCCGGCAGCGGCGCCTACGCGCGAGGCCGCCCGTCGTATCCCCAGGAGGCGGTCGACTTCCTCGCCGACAAGCTGGCGCTCGGCCCCGGCAAGAAGGTCCTCGACCTGGCGGCGGGTACCGGCAAGTTCACCGCTCTTCTCGGCCCGACAGGCGCAGAGATCGTCGCCGTCGAGCCGGTCAAGGAGATGGGCGACCAGCTGCGCTCGGTCGTCCCCGGTGTCGACGTTCTCGAAGGTACGGCCGAGGCGATCCCGCTACCCGACGCGTCGGTCGACGCCGTCACCGTGGCTCAGGCGTTCCACTGGTTCGACGCCGAGCCCGCTTTGGTCGAGATCGCGCGGGTGCTGAAGCCAGGGGGCGGGCTGGCGATGCTGTGGAACCGCCGCGACGAGTCGGTCCGCTGGGTCGCCCACATGAACGAACTGATCCGGTGGCACGAGTTCAACCACAGCAGCTACGACACCTTCGACTGGGCTGCTGCCGTGGCCGCCGTCGGGCTGTACACGCCGTTGGAGAAGTCGACCTTCCGGTACGAGCAGGTGCTCGACCGGTCGGGCCTCGAGGACCGGCTTCGCTCGGTGAGCTACATCGCGGCCAAGCCGGAGAACGAGAGGGAAGAAGTCGTCGCCCTGGGAATGACCGCCGTCGACGGGATGGACGAGCCGTTCGTGCTCCCGTACAACACGCTCGTCTTCTGGTGCAGCAAGCGCTCCTGAGCTGGTCGGCGCGGACGCGGCGCGACCTGCCTTGGAGGCACACGCGGGATCCGTGGGCGATCCTCGTCAGCGAGCTGATGCTCCAGCAGACGCAGGTGCCGCGCGTCGTGCCCAAGTACCACGCCTTCCTCGAGCTGTTCCCGTCCGCGTCGGCGTGCGCATCGGCGTCGGTCGCCGACGTCGTGCGCGCCTGGCAGGGCCTCGGCTACAACCGCCGGGCCGTCAACCTGCACCGGACCGCGGTCGCAGTCGTCGACCGCCACGACGGCGAGCTGCCTGACGATCTCGACACCCTCATGGCGCTGCCCGGCATCGGTCCTTACACGGTGAGGGCGGTGCTCACGTTCGCCTTCGGCCGCGACGTCGGGATCGTCGAGAGCAACACCGGGCGGGTGCTGGCTCGTGTCGCCGGCCGGCCGCTCTCGACCCGAGACGCGCAGCGCCTTGCCGACGAGGTGGTTCCCGAAGGCGAGGGGTGGGCGTGGAACCAGGCGATGATCGACCTGGGCGCCACCGTCTGCCTGCGCCGGGCGCCGAAGTGCGGCGAGTGCCCAGTCGCCGTCCACTGCCGCTGGCACGGCGGCCCCGACCCGGCGGCGCCTGCGCACAAGCAGTCGACGTTCGCGGGCTCCGACCGTCAGGGCCGAGGCCGTCTGGTCGACGCCATGCGCCTCGGCCCCGTGCCCTTCGACTTCATCGCCGATGCCGCCGGTTGGCCCGACGACCCAGCCCGAGCACACCGCGCCGCCGACACCCTCATCGCCGACGGCCTCGCCATCGAACTCGACGGCGTCCTCCGCCTTCCCTAAACCTCTCCAAGTCGCTGAGTTCGCTCCCGTTGTGCCCGTTGGCGCGCGCGAAGTCGAGACTTGGAGAGGTATTGGACGAATCGGTCAGGCGGTGATCGCTTTGACGATCTCGTCGACGGCGGCGTCGGCCAGGGCTGCCATCTCGTCGTCGGTGCGGTCCTGGATGGGGTGGGGGACGAAGACGCGCGCGGGGTCGAAGCCGAGGGCGGCGGCTTGCGCGTCGGCGGCGTCGACGAACTCGGTCGACGCCACGAAGACGCCCGGGAGCCCACGACCTTCAAGATCGGCGATGTCGTGCACACTGCACGACGTGCAGCTGCCTCAGTCGGCGAGGGCCTCGATGACCACGTCGCACTTGGTCGAGATCTCGTGCTTGAGGTCGACGGGGGCGACCTTGGCGAACGTGGGCTTGCGGAAGCGGGCGACGCGCAGGCCGCGCTCCTCGAGGAGTTGCGCGAGCCGGTCCAGGAACTTGTCGCCACGCGCTTTGGAGATGTCGAGCAGGGCGACGGTGCGGCCGTCCAGCGACGCCGGTCGATCGACGCGCTGACGGCTGGAAGGTGACCGCTCACCGGTCGGATCCAGTACCACCCGCGTCATCCCTTCACCTCCTGCGTCACCGGCTGACTCCCGGTCTCGCCGTTGATCCAGCCCCCGATGATGGCCGAGAACATGCCGGCCGTGCCGCCCGCGTGCACGAAGAGCAGACCGTCGGGGCGGAACTTGGGCCACGACGCGCTTCCCAATGCCTCGGGGATCCCTTCGTCGCACCCGCCGGCGCCGCGCACCAGTTCGCCGCCGTCGATCGTGAGCAGCGCCGTCAGCTCCTCACGCAGACGCGACTTCGACCACCCGCCCTCACGGAACACCCGCGCGTGTTCGGGCGCGACCACCACGAGCGCGTCGAATGCCATCGGCAGCTTGGGATGCGCGACCGTGCGTAGGGCACCCGCGAACGAGCGGGCCAGGGAGTCCGGGGTGCGGGACGCCTGGTCGACGATCCCACGCGGCCCCTCACCGGCGAACAGCGTCACCGCCGATGCGTCGGCAGCAAGGCCGCGCTCGACCGACAGCGGTTCCCACGGTGACCCCTCTTCGTCCTCGGCATAGCAGAACGTGTACTTGCCGGGGTTGCCGAGCGTGGCCCGGTCGACGCCGCCTGGCCGCCCGCCGCCGACGTTGCGGATCACGAGCTGCAGGGCCCGGCCGATGGTGGCATTGGCCCGGTTGCCCTGGCCCAGGACGTTGACGCCCGAGTTCATGCCGATGGCGCGCGCGATCGGTCCGTTGACGACCACGACCGGGCCCGAGAAGTAGGTCGTCGCCAGCAGGCCGTGGATGTTGAACGTCTCCGTGCACGCCGCTTCGACGGCGGTCAGCACGACCGGCAGGTACTCGGGACGGCAGCCCGCCATCACTGCGTTCACCGCCACCTTCTCGACCGTGCACTCGACGAGATCGGGAGGCACCACGGCGACAATCTCGTCCGGAGCACGTGAGGTACCGCTCAGCATGCGCAGCACCCTCGCCTCGGTCGGCGCGACCACCGGCAGCCCGTCGGTCCAGCCGCGGTCAAACAAGGCCTCGGCTTCATCCTCGAGCTCGGCCAGCTCGACGCGCCGGGACCGCAGCGTCGACCCGTTGAAGCGCACCGCAAGCTCGTCCGCCAGGCCGGGCTCCGCCGTCCTCGACCCGCAACCGGGCTGGTAATCGGGAAGTCCGTCACCAAGCCCAGAGACGCCGGTGAACTCCTCCCACTGCGAGCGGCTCCAGCCGACGATGCGCTCGTCGCCGCGGATCAACGTGGGCACGGTCTCGATCCCGAGGTGCCAACTCGCCTCGAGGCCGTCGTCGTCATCCTCGCGATGCACGGTCGACACGACGCCGCGCGCCACCAGGTCCTGCAGCACCGGCTCGATCAGCGCGCATGTGGGGCAGTCGCGCTTGACGACGGCGACGACCCCCGGCTCTGTCATCCCTTAACGAACTCCAGGATGCGCTTGTTGACGGCGGCTGGATCCTCGAGGTGCAGGAAGTGGTTGAGGCCCTCGAACACGGTGACGTCGGACCCCTCGGCGAGAAACTGGTCGAGACCCTGCACGAGCTCGATGCCCAGTGCGTTGTCGGCACTGCCGTGCAGGTAGAGCGTCGGCATCGGCGTCAGCGAACCGGCCGCGGCCACGAAGCGCTCGTGCTCAGGAGCGGGCGGCTTGAAGCCGAACGTGTCCCGGTAATAGCCGATGGCGGCGGCCAGGTTTTCGGGCTGGCGCAGGCAGTCCTTCACGTGCGCCAGGTCCTCCTTGGCGTCGTAGCCCGACCCGACCCAGTCGCTCCAGAGCCCGTCGATGAACGCCAGGTCGTCGGCGGCCACCACGCCGTCGGCGATCGGCAGTTGGAAGAACCAGATGTAGAAGGACCGCTTCAGCTGGGCGTACGAACCCAGCAGCCCGGCGATGGCGCTCAGGTGGGGCACCGACATGGTGACGATCCGCCGCCAGCGCTGCGGGTCGGCCGTCGCCCCCCACACGCCGGCCGCACCCCAGTCATGGCCGATGAGCACGGCGTCGCCGTCGCCGCCGAGCGCCTCGTGCAGGGCGCAGGCATCCGACGAAAGCGCCGCCGGGTAGTAGTTGGCATCGGACGGGATCGCGGTGGGGGCGTAGCCCCGCATGTACGGGGCGACCGCACGGAAGCCGGCGTCGGCGAGGGCCGGAAGCAGGTGTCGCCACGTCCATGGCGAATCTGGGAACCCGTGCAAACAGAGCGCAAGGGGACCATTGCCCATTTCCAACAGGGCAAAGTCGAGGCCGTTGGCTGTGACCCGTGTCTCGGAAGGCTCCATTGGGAAAGCATTGCGCATAACCTGACCCCAGCGCGAAGGGGGGCGCTCTGCTGAATGTGACGTTCTACGGCGTACGGGGTTCGACCCCGTGCCCGTGCGATGCCAACCGGCGCTACGGCGCCAATACCGCGTGTGTGGCGCTCGAGGTCCCCGGCGAGGACCCGATCGTCTTCGACATCGGTACGGGCCTTCGCTTCTGGGGCCAGAAGCTGCCGCAGGACGGCTCGTTCCACGGCACCGCACTCGTCACCCACCTGCACTGGGACCACGTGCAGGGGCTCCCGTTCTTCGTCCCGATCGACCGGCCCGGCGCCACGTTCGACATCTACGGACCCACGCCCGACAACGCGACCAACATCGAGGACGCGCTCTGCAAGTTCATGCAGCCGCCGTACTTCCCGATTCGTCCCACTGATCTGCGTGGTGACATCCGCTTCCACGACGTCAACGACGAGGAGTTCAAGGTCGGCAGGGCAAGGGTCGTGTCGCGACTCGTGCCCCACCTCGGCCCGACCAACGGGTACCGCGTCGACTGGGACGGCTTCAGCGTCGGCTACATCAGCGACCATCAGGCGCCCCGGGATCTGGCCAGTGTTCCCGAGTCGGTGCTCGAGATCGCCGACGGCGTCGACCTCCTCATCCACGACGCGCAGTACACCGACGACGACTGGGAGCAGAAGTCGCACTGGGGCCACTGCACGGTCGACTACGCGGTGCTCGTCGCCAAGGAGGCGGGTGCGCGGCGGCTGGCGCTGTTCCACCACGACCCGGCCCACAGCGACGACAAGCTCGACGCTCTCCTCGAGCGAGCCCAGGCCAACGGTGCGAAAGCGGGCATCGGCGAGGTTCTCAGCGCGTCCGAGGGGACGACCGTCTCCTTTGAACGGCCCTGAGCCAGCGCCCTAGCGTCTTTACCCGTGCCCGAATTCGAAGACGACCTCGGTCCTGACGCGCAAGACGAGACCCCGCCGTCACCCACGATCGAGGCGGCGCACTTCCGCAGCGTCCTCGGTCACTACGCCACCGGCGTCACCATTATCACCGCCGAGCACGACGGCAAGCCGTACGGGCTGGCAGCCAACTCGTTCACGTCGGTTTCGCTGGACCCTCCGCTCGTGTCGTTCTGCGCGGCGCATTCGTCAACGACATGGCCCCACATCAAGGCGGCGGGCCACTTCTGTGTAAACATCCTGGGCGAGCACCAGGAGGAGCTTTCGCGGCTGTTCGCGCGCAGCGGGGCCGACAAGTTCGCCGGCGTCGGCTACTCGAAGGTGGCGACCGGCGCGCCGGTGATCGCCGACGTCCTCGGCTTTCTCGACTGCATGATCGAGGCCGAGCACGAGGCCGGTGACCACGTCATCGTCGTTGGTCGGGTGCACGACCTCGACATCAACCAGGAAGGCAGGCCGCTGCTGTTCTTCCGCGGCGGCTACGGCCGCTTCGATGCGTAAAAGGACTCCAGACAACATGGCCACCGTTACCGAATCCGATGTGATCACTGGCGTCGTGCTCGTCGAGCCCGACTCCCACGGCGACGAGCGCGGCCGCTTCGTCGAGTCGTATCGGAGATCGTGGTTCCCGCACGGCCGTGAGATGCTGCAGGGCAACCGTTCCGACAAGCAGGCCGGGGCTCTGGTCGGCCTGCACTACCACCTGCACCAGGCCGACTACTGGTACGTCCCGCGCGGTCGCGCCCTCGTGGTCCTGCACGACCTGCGTGACGGTTCGCCAACTGAGGGCGCCACGTACACCGTCGTGATCGGCGACGAGAACGAGCTCGGTGTGTTCATCCCGCCCGGCGTGGCCCACGGCTTCGCGGCCCTCACCGACCTGACGATCACCTATCTCGTCGACCAGTACTACAACCCCGACGACGAGCTCGGTGTGGCGTGGGACGACCCCGAGATTGGCGCCGACTGGCAGCTCACCGATCCGGTTGTCTCCAAGCGGGACCAGACGAACCCCAGCCGCAAGGACCTCCCGGCCGGACGCCGTCCCTACTTCGGGCTCCGCACCTAAGAACTGCCGAGCACCTCTAAGCGCGGTCGGGCGCGATCCAGATGTCGGCTGCCGCCGCGAGCGCGGCCACGCCGGCGGCGATCATCGCCAGTAGCCACGCGAACCCCGAGTGGCCGGCGAGGAACAGGATCGCCGAGAGGACGAGCAGCCCGGCCTCGGTCGCCCACGTCATTCGGTGCATCTGCTCGACGAGGACAAACGTCGCCAACACCCCGAGCAACGCCACCACCACGACGACGCGGAAATCGGCCACGAATCCGAGAAGCACCACAGCGGCGGCAATGCCCTGCATCACCCGCGGACTGTGCAGATCGACCTCCATCCTGCAGAGGGTAGGCCGGGCACAGGGATTCGCCTAGCTAGTGGCGAACACCCTCAGTATTCTGATCCACAGCAAGCGATCACGGAGCGTGAAAATGGAGACCAGCGCCCTCGGCCAGGCAACCGTCCTGGGCCACGCCATGGCCGACGTGGCTGCTGCTCGCGAGCGGTCCCGTCAGGTGCGGCTGCGCCGCGTGCTGATCGTGCTCGCCGTCGTGGCGATCTCCATCGGGCTGCGCATGCTCAACGGTCAGGCGGTCTCTCTGGGTTGGCCCCACCTCCCGTCGTTCATGGCCGACTACCTGCCGGCGATCGTGCTCGTCGTGCTGCTCGGCAGCGTGGTCGTGCTGCCGATGCTCGGCGCCGGGCGTAGTCCGCATGTCGTCTACCGGGCCGCGGAGATCGACGTGTCTCTGGCCGACGTGAAGGGCGCCGGGGTCGTCGTCGACGAAGTCGTCAAGACGCTCAACCTCTTCCTCGCCTTCAAGACCTTCCGCGAGCGCATGGGTGGCACTGCGCGTCGGGCGATCCTGTTCGAGGGGCCGCCGGGTACGGGCAAGACCTACATGGCCAAGGCCAGGGCCAAGGAAGCGGGCGTGCCGTTCCTGTTCGTGTCGTCATCGGCGTTCCAGTCGATGTACTACGGCCAGACCAACCGCAAGATCCGCTCCTACTTCAAGGCCTTGCGCAAGGCGGCTCGGCGTGAGGGTGGCGCCATCGGGTTCATCGAGGAGATCGACGCCATCGGCGCGGCGCGTACCGGCATGGGCGCGTCGACGAATCGTGAGGGCATTTCCGGGGTCGTCAACGAGTTGCTGATCCAGCTGCAGT
>JAFAUA010000279.1 GCA_019243595.1 Acidimicrobiia bacterium | reverse complement strand
CCTTGCGGTACACGTGCACCACGTGCGCCTCGGCCAGGTAGAAGGCGACGGCTACGAGCAGCCAGGGCACGTGGGTGTGGCCCGTTGGCGTGTGGATGTGGCGCAGCTCGGTGACGCCGATGAGCGCCGCCGCTGTGGTGAGTAGTGCCGTCAGTCCCCAGACGCTGACCGTGCGCGTCTTCATGTCGCTATCCCCACTGGGTGTTGGACTGGACCTCGGCTGAGCACTTGTTGATCGGTTTGCCGTTGGGCTTGAGGCACACGGTCGCGGTGGCGCCCCACCCGGCCGTCGACCAGGAGCTGCCGGACCAGCTGCTGCCACTCCAGCTGCTGCCGGACCAGGAGGAGCCCGACCAGCTGCTGCCGGACCACGAGCTGCCACTCCAACTCGAGCCCGACCAGCTGCTGCCGGACCAGGAGCTCCCGTTCCACGTGCCGCCGCTCCAGCTGCTGGCGGTGGCTTCGGCGGCGGCCATCGACGTCGAGTCGAAGGCGTGGCCCATCACGTCCTGCTCGCCGGTGAGGGTGACGTTGTTCTGCACGATGCGCAGCGACCCACGCGCCGCGTCCAGGGAGCCGGCTCCCGCCGAGACCGTCCAGGCCTGGGCAGTGATCTGGGGGATCGAAGCGGCAAGGGCGGCATCGAGGTTGACGAGGCCGGCCCCCTGGGCGCGGGCGTCGGCGCCCGGGATCGGTTGGGCGGTGGACGTGAGGATCGCCTTCACCTGGTCGGGCGTGAGGTCGGGATGGGCTTGGAGCAGGTCGGCCACCACGCCGGACACGACCGCCGTCGCCTGGCTGGTGCCGCTGCCGCGGAAGAGCGTCTTGTTGACGCGGGCCGTCGGATAGGTGGTGTCGACGGAGGAGCCGGGGGCACGCATGCTGACGATCGAGCGGCCGGGTGCGACCACGTCGGGATTGCGCGTGCCGTCGCCCCAGTTGGAGAAGTCCGAGACCGCGTCGTCGGCGGTGGTCGACGTGCCGCGAGTGTCGTCGGAGCCGACGGAGATGACGAAGGGATCACTGGCGGGGTCAGTGAGGTGGCCGAGGGTCGTGCCGTCGTTGCCGGCGGCGGTGACCACGACGATGCCGTTTCGCCAGGCAACTTCCGCCGCATAGGCAAGCGGGTCGGCGAGGTAGCTCTGGCCGGCGTCGGTGCCGAAGCTCAGGTTCAACACGCGCACGTTCATGCCGTTGTCGGTGCGGTGCTGCACGACCCAGTCGATGGCGGCGATGACCTGGGACACGTCGACGGCACCGCCCGCGTCGGCGACCTTGACGTTGAGGAGGCGGGCGTCCGGCGCGAGACCGTCGTACTGGCCGTTCCTCGCCCCGTCGGTGCCGGCGATGATGCCGGCGATGTGGGTCCCGTGGCCGTAGTTGTCGCCGTAGAGGCCCTTGGCCTTGTTCTGGGAGTCGAAGGAGATGTCCGGTCCGTTGACGACCTTGCCCGGAACGGTGAGGCCGGGGACGGGGGCGATGCCCGAGTCGACGAGCGCCACGTCGATGCCCTTGCCGGTCGCCGCGCTGGCGGCGGGCGTCGCGGCGTTCACTGCTTGCGCCGTGCTCGGTAGGGAGCCGGCGTCAGTCGACGGGTCCCACCCGGCGTCGGACAGGTGGATGGCCTGGTCCTCGGTGACGGTGCGGACGCCGGCGGTATGTCGCAGCTGGTCGATGCTCGTGGCCGGGAGCTCGGCGACGACGCCGCCGAGGCTGTTGAGCTCGCGCTCGACGGTGCCGCCGAGGTGTGCGACGTCGTGGGCGAGGGCGGCGGTCGCGTCGCCGAGCACGACGACTCGTGCGTGCTCGTCGGTCCGTTGCGCCGGCGTCAGCGGTGCTGTCACCACCATCGCCGTCATTGCGGCGGCCAGGGCCGCGAAGGGCCGAATCGCGCGACGTACTGCCATGATGCTCCCCCCTGCTCCCCCAGCCAGAGCCGGTCTCTCGGGATCGCTCGGACTAGGCCATGTACTCGACCCCTCGGACTAGCCCCTTGAGCGCGAAGAGTGTTTTTTTCTCAGACGCCCTTCGTCAGGAGGTACACCACGACCGAGAGAATCACCACAAGGAGTGCGAAAGCCGCGAACACGCGGCCGAGGCCGAAGCGGCGCACGGCGCGGTAGACGGGTCCGCGCTTCTTCTGCGGTTCGTTCGCCAGTTGTTCGCGGCGCTCGGGGTCCAGCGCCTCCAAACGCTTGGCGATCGTCGGTGCCACGAGGATCACCACGACGACGAGCACGGCCCACTTCACAGGTCAGCATGATGGCGCGTCCCATGCCACAATCCGGGTTCTGGCTCGGGGGAAAGTCGCTGTGGGGGTCCTTGTCGCGCTGCTCGGCGCGTCGCTCGCGGCGTGCTCGAGCCACAAGTCGCCTCGCGCCGGGTCGACGAAGCTGACGATCACCTCACCCGCGGACGGGGCGATCCTCAGCGGAGCCACGGTGCCGGTGGCGGCCCGTGCGACCGGGAACCCGGCGTCGGTGTTGGCGTGGGTGGGCGACAAGGAGCTGGGTCGCTTCTCGAAGCAGGGTGCGACCTGGACCAAGGACGCGGTGCTGACCCCTGGCGCCAACACGCTGACCGTAAAGGCGCTCGACTCGTCGCACGTCGTGGCCAAGGAGCTGTCGCACGTGTGGCTGCTGGGGGCGCCGGCGAACCTGGGCCTGTCGGTGGCCGACGCGGGCAGCGGCGACGGCGCGTCGGTCGTGCGCATCGGCCTCGGCCAGCGGGTCGGCAAGCTCGGCGCCACGGTCAACGGCCATCCGATCAAGACGTCGTTGTCGCCGACCCCGGGCAACCGGACCGTCACCCTGGGCGCCGGCGACGGCATCGTCGCCGGTGCGAACACGGTCTCGGTCACGGCCGTCACCGACGACGGCGCCTCTCAGCAGGCGAGCGTGGTCCTGCAGGTCGCCCAGGGGGCGCCGCTGGCGGCCGCCGGCAAGGACGTCACGGGGGGGACGGGGGTCCCGATCCAGCTCAACGCCGCGACGAGCGTCGCCGGCGCGGGCGGCGGGAAGGTGTCGTACCACTGGTCGGTCCTGAGCGCGCCGGCCGGTGCGCATCCGTTCTTCGTGAAGAACATGAACACCGCTCGGCCGACCTTCGTCGCCGACAGACGCGGTTCGTATGTGCTGCGCGTCTATGTGATGCAACCGGGGCGGCCGGTGACGGCCGACGACGTGACCGTGTCGGAGCAGGACTCGTCCACGAACCCGGTGGGCGCCCATCTCCAGACCCAGCTGGCGAGCGTGAACGGGGTCGCCCTCGACGGCGTCGTGCCTTCCAACGCAGCCGGAACGCGCGCCGCGCTTCCCCCAGGCCAGAAGGGCGTCGTGTTCGTGGTCTGGGACCGCCAGACGCTCGAGGTCCTCGCCGTCGACGTCGCCCCGCCAACTGGCGCCAGCGGGTTATTGACCGACCTCAACAACGCCACGAGCAACCGTCCCCTGGGCGTGATCGCCGTGCTCAGCTCGCCGGCCGGCATCGACGCCGGCCTCAACGCCGACTCCTCGTGGCAGACGCTGCTCGAGACAATCGGCGTGAACAAGGCGAACGACAAGAGCACGTGGGACAAGAACGTGCAGGCCGGCAACCCGTTCTCGTTCGTGTCGGTGATCGGCGAGTCGACCGACCCCCAGGTGTGGCGGTCGAACCTCACGCCGCCGTCGAGCGCGTCGGCGGTGGGGGCGAACGCCGAGCAGCTCTCGGCCGGCCTGTCCGGCTACCTCCAGCTGACCAACGGGGGCGTCGATCCCTACGGCTTCGTCCCCGACACCTACATCCCGCTCGACACCGCGGCGAGGTCCACGGGGACGAAGAACACGATGGACATCGGGGCGTGCGCCCAGGACGCGCCACCACATTCGTCGTGCGTCCATCTCGAGAGTCCGGCCATCACCGTGTGTCCGTCGCCGCAGAACACAGGCGGATTCCACGTCGCTGTGTTCTGGGCGTCGACGCTCGACGTCGTCGACAACGCCTCGTTCGCCACCAACACCGGCTGCGGAGCCGACGGCACCAATGGTGACAGCGCCGCCATGGCGGCGATGGCCGCACTGCTCGCCAAGTACCCCTCGAGCGACGGCACCAACGACCACCTGATCGCCATTCAGAGCATCGGCTCGCCGCGGCCCCAGAGCGCCGCCCTGGACGCCCAGTGGCTGCAGCTCGCCGGCGCCATCGGCGGTATCGGCGGCACACCGTCGGCGCTGGGGGACCTCGGTCGCACGTCGGGCTACAGCCTCGTGGGTGGGAACTCGCTCGCCCTCCCGGGGTCGGACTCGCCCTATGCGATGACGACGAGCAGCGACGCGCCCTCGCTGCACCCCTCCGCACGGCTGGGCGCCGTGCTGGCACGCAACCATCGCAACGACCTGACGCCCTCGACGAAGTCGACCGGGGCCGCGATCGGCAACGGCTTCCGGGCCGCCGCCTACGCACCGCCGACGCCGTGGCCGGTGCCGTGCGCACCGGGGACGTGTCCATCGGGGTCGACGGCGGCGGGCCAGCAGCAGGCGCTGAGGTACATCACCGACGTCACCGCCCCGGACTACAGCTGGGACACGACGTTCAGGATCGGGCCGAGCCACGACGGTCACTGCTGGCAGCCCCAGGATCCCAGCATCCGCGACGCCTACTGCGACACCAACATCTCGGCGGGCGAGTGGACGAACTTCGGAGGGTTCCTCTGCTCCGCCCAGGCGGACGGCGTCTGCGAACCCGTGGCGCCGCCCCCGTCGCACCCCGGGTACTCCTTCGTCACCGCGGACTGGAATGCGGTCGCGCGGCAGCTGTCGAAGGAAGCGTCCTACGTCGCCTCAGTCGAGCGCGGACTCGCCAAGCTGAAGACCGCCGCGGAGTTCGTCGCCAACGGCGGCGACACCAACTACGACCTCAACACGCTCGAGACCAACATCCTCAACGAGGTCAACCTCTCGCATGCTCAGAACACCAAGAACAGCAGCACCAGCTTCTGGCTCGACATCGACTCCGACATCGCGGGCGTGGCCTGGGCGATTGCCGGCGCTTTCGAACCGGGTCTGAGCGCCCTGTTTGGGGTCGTGTCCGAGGGCCTGGCGGCCGCCGGGGACGCCACAAGCACGAGCGGGTCGAGCGGCGGCGGCGCCGGGCTGTCGGGCAAGGTCGAGACAACAGCCCAGGACGTCGTGGTCGACATGACCCACCGCTACGCCAACGTCCCCAACCAGATCGCCTGGCTGGGCGACATGGTCGTCACCGACTGGGGAAAGCTGGCGGCGGTTGCGAACGGCCCGCTCACGTCGGACCAGTGGACCAACGTTGAGGACGCGATGGCGACATCGGCAGTCGCCTGGATGGAGCCGATCGTCCTGAGCGCCGCCTACCAGCCGACCCCGCTGCGCCGGTACACGGACCTCAACTGCAACTCCACGCAGACCTGCAACCAGGCGGAGAAGCAGCAAGCGATCTACAGCGGCGACGCCAACACGTTCTCGTGCGAGGCGGGTGCATTCAACAGCTCCTACTTCCCGTGGAACGTGCCGGACGGCGCGCAATACCTGGCGGTGGGGACGAGCGGACCGCCGGCCCGCTACGTGCTGTCGAACGTCCCACCCCTCAGCGGCGGTTACCGCACGCCGGGCAACCCCAGCGACTTCTACATCCCCGGGGATCAACGACACCCACCGGCCGCTCCTTCGAACGTCACTACTCCGTTGTTCGCCAAGACGCTCGAGTTCGGCGACACCACCAACCTCGGCCTGTTCAAGCCCGATTTCTACGAGCACACACTGACGCTGACGACGGGGAACGTCGCCACCTGTCGCAACGCCGAGGTGTTGTACGGCCCGGGGATGGCCGCGCTCGGTAACGGTCAGGGCGCGTCCAACGTCTTCTATCTGACGCAGGGGTCACCTCGCCGCGTCAGCAACATCTACTCGTCGCAGTCGCGGTGGAACGGCCCGGGCGGGCTGCCCGGAAGCCCCGACGGCAGCTCGGGGCTGGCGGCCGTGACCGGCCACGTGTTCTTCCACCAGGGCAAGCAGTTGATGAACGACTACTACTCGGCTGCGGACGGCTGGCAGGGGCCAGGTCCCCTCCCGGGCTCGCCCGACGCCAACGGCGTGGCCGCCGCGCTGCCGGGGCCGAGCAACCCGCATGCGTTCTTCGTCGACGACGGCAGGCTGGTCAACGACTACTACAGCCCGTCGGGTGGCTGGCAGGGGCCCGGCGTTCTGCCCGGGCGCGTCGACAAGGAGACGCCCCTGGCGGCGGTCTCGGGCCAGCGGGGGCAGATGAACGTCTTCTTCCTCCAGGACGGGGCGTTGATGAACGACTGGTACTGGCCTCCGGCGCCCTGGCAGGGCTCGGCTCCGCTGCCAGGACGGCCCGACAACGGATCGCAGCTCGCGGCAGCGGCGGACACGTCCGGGACCATTCGCCTGTTCTTCGTACAGGGCGGCGCGCTGGTCAGCGACTTGTATACGTCGGCGGGCGGCTGGCAGGGCCCGACGCCGGCAGTGGCCCACCCGGATCCCGGCAGCGGGATCACGGCCTTCGCTCTGGGAGCAGGCGAGTTCTCGGTCGTGGCGTCGGTCAACCGGGCGCTGGTCATCGACCACTACTCGTCGTCGACCGGCTGGTCGGAGACGCCTGTGTTGTATCCGCGTTAGGAGCTCACATGCAGCAACTCAGTCGACGGCAGTTCCTTGCCGCCAGTGCCGGCCTAGTCGCCGGAGTCGCGTGCGGTGGCGGCGGAGGGTCGAAGGCGGCGCCAACGCCCGCGTCGAACGCGGTCGCCAGCTTCCCGCAGTTCGACCATCTCGTCGTGCTGATGATGGAGAACCGCACGTTCGACAACATGCTCGGGTACCTGTACTCGCCGGGGAAGGTGCCGCGGGGCCAGAAGTTCGACGGCGTTGCCGGCAAGAACCTCTTCAACCTGGCGCCCGATGGCACCAAGATCCCGGTGTCTCAGGGGACGGTGATGGACGACCCGAACCCCGATCCGGGCGAGGAGTACCCCCACATCAACACCGACCTGTTCGGCACGGTCATCCCGTCGACCAACGCCGGCAAGGACGTGACGAAGATGGAGGCCCCGTTCAACGCCCCGTCGCCGATCCCGGTCCCGGCGCCGATGAACGGCTTCGTGCAGGACTACATCAACCGGTTCACGCTGTACAAGGGCCGTCCGCCGACCCAGGCCGAGTACAGCATCATCATGCACTGCTTCCCACCGTCGGCGGTGCCGGTGATCAGCACGCTGGCGAAGGGGTTCGCGGTCGCCGACCACTGGCACTGCGAGGTGCCGAGCCAGACGTTCTGCAACCGGTCGTTCTTCCATGCCGGCACGTCGTCGGGGTTCACGAGCAACGAGCCGTACTCGCAGTTCCCGTTCCACAACACGGCACCGACGGTGTTCAACCGTCTCGACGACAAGGGTCTGCCGTGGCGGATCTACTTCGACACCAAGGATCTGTTGCCGATGACGGCGCTCATCCACTTCGAGCCGCTGCTGCCGAAGCTGACGACCAACGTCAAGACCATGCAGGACTTCCACGCGGACGTGGCCGGCGGCAAGTTGCCCGCGTACTCGTTCATCGAGCCGCGGATGATCATCCACCACAACGACGAGCACCCGCCGGCGCCGCTGTTCGACGACATCACCCCGCCGTCGAGCGTGCTCGCTGGCGAGCAACTGATCGCCGAGGTGTACAACGCCATCCGAACGTCGAACTCGTCCACCGGCAGCAACTGGCGGAACACCGCGCTGCTGATCACCTACGACGAGGGCGGCGGCTGCTACGACCACGTGTCGCCTCCGGCGGCGGTGACGCCTGACATCGGTCAGCGGCCGGGCGAGGAAGGGTTCATGTTCGACCGCTTGGGCGTTCGGGTGCCGGCGGTGCTGGTGTCGGCGTACACGGCGGCGGGGACGGTCGTGAACGCACCGCTGCACCACACGGCGGTCGCTCGGACCATGCAAGAAAAGTGGGGCATCGCCTATCTGACGCAGCGGGACAAGACGGCGCCCGACCTGGCGCCGTTCTTCAATCTCACCAAGCCGCGGTCGCCCAGCTCGTGGCCGACAGTGTCGCCGCGGCCCGCTGGTGACGCAGTCGAGGATCCGCGCCAGAACCTCAACGAGCTGCAGCTGGCGTTCATCGGCGCCATAGACGCCGCCTTCCCGTCGCCGGGGTCTTCGGCCGCGAATGTGAAGACGATCGGCGACGCCCAGACGTTCCTGGCCGAGAAGGCAACCCACGTCCCGCCGAGGAGTTAAGGGTCGGCTTAGGGGCTCAGGAAGCTGCCGACGGTGACGGTGGCCGGGTCGCCGAAGTTGGGGCCGTAGGCGCGGACGTGGGCGCCGGCGACGTTGAGGTAGACGTTCCGGTAGAGCTGGTCGAGCGTCGTGGTCGGGTCCGCCTCTGCTCGGTAGAGCTGGTAGGAGAACTGGTCGGCCAGCCAGGTGCGCAGCGTCGGGTCGTAGTTGGTGCTGAGCGAGTCCTCGTTGGGTCCGGCGGCGGTCAGGAGCAGGGCGCCGGGGGCGTTGAAGCCTTCGCCGCCGAAGGCGCCGGACTGGCAGGCCTCGATGGCCACGATCAGCTGGCGGTAGCGGTGCTGGGTCGCCATGCGGGCGATCGTGTCCTCCAGCGTCGCCGGCGTGAGCACCGAGTACTGCGTTGTGGGCGACGGGACCGGCTGGCCGAGTCCGAGGTAGAGGCCGCTGTCGTTGCCGTGGCCGGCCAGATAGACGTAGAGGTTGTCGCCGGGTCCGCTGTCGATGACCTTCGGCGTCTGTGGGTTGGCGCGGCCAGCGAGGACGTCCATGAGCTGGCCGCCCGTGAGCTTGGTCGGCGAGTAGTCGGCGCGGACGCCGGTGTCGAGGTTGGGGCCGCCGACCGTGTAGCGCACCGTTCCCTTCGGCTTGTTGCGGGCGTTGTCGGCGATGTCGTTCGCCATCACGACAACCATGTGGTCGGGGGGAACGCCGTTGGCGCGCAGGCGCTGGTACTGGGCGAGGACGTCGGCCTGGTGGCGGTAGTTGTCCCAGCCGTCGGAGGCGGCAACGAGGAGGGCCCACGTGCCCGTCTTCGGCGCCAGTTGGATAGGTGTGGGCGTCGGAGCAAGTCGGTCGGCGCGTTCGGGGGTCGGCGCGGGGCTGGGCTCGCTGGTCATCGGGAGGAGGCCGGCGATCGAGAACTGACCGCCCGAGACCTGCCAGTTCTCGTAGGTCGACGCGGTGAGCTCGAGTCCGGCGGTCTTATCGAAGCGCCACGGACCAACGGCGCCGTTGATCGTGGGTTGCTGACCTGCCTTGATGGCGGCGAGCGCGTGGCCGACGCCGGTCGCGTCCCAGCCGGTCGTGGGACCGGTCCCAGCGGTGACGTCTCGGATGGCTTGGGCGAGCGGGGCACCCGCCCTGCCGTGTGAGCGGGCCAGGCCGTAGGCGATCAGCAGCACGCTGTCGTAGGTGTTGGCGGCGTAGGGCGGCGGCGGCTTTCCGAAGTTGCCCGTGTAGGCGCGGGTGAAGAAGTTGTTGGGGTCGGGGGCGGGCGCCGTTCCCTCGGTGCCGTCGACCCGCGTCGACTGCGCGCTGTCGGAGAAGAAGATCGGTGGACGGCTGCCCTGGTGCTGCCGCCAGGCCAGCGCCATGCAGTCGGCCTGGTCGACGTTGTCGGGCGCGGCGATGAGGGCGTCTGGATTGGTTGCGAGGGCCTGGGCGACCGGACCGTCGCACGACTGACTCGACTCGTCGTAGCGGATGGTCGTGGTGACCTTGAGACCGGCCTCATCGGCGAGGAAGCCAAACCAGTCAAAGAACGTCGACCCGTAGGCGCTGCGGCCGGTGACGAGGGCGGCGGACGTGGCGCCGTGCTCGTCGGCGAGCTGGAGGAGGGCCCTCGTCTGGGCGATGTCCGACTCGACGGGTCGCCAGACGAACTGCGGATTGTCGGCCGCGAAAGCGCGGAACAGGTCGGCCGACGTTGCCGAAGGCGTCACGATCACCTTGTGGGCTTTGACGAACGTCGCCGCCGCGCCGAGCGCGTCCTCGGAGTTGTCCGGTCCGATGGCGGCGACGATCGAGTGGTCGTGGGCGAACTTGTCGGCGATCTTGGCCGCCGGTTGCTTGGCGGTGTCGGCGAAGACGAGCTCGAGCTTGCGCCCGTCGATGCCGCCCGCGCCGTTGACAGCGTCGACGGCCCACTGCAGCGGTTGGCGATACCCCACCGCGTTCGCTCCGGTGAGGGGCAACATCACCCCGACCTTGAGCGGGCCCGTACTGCCACCGGAGCTGCACGCCGCAAGCGCCCCCGCGAGAACGCACACCGCGACAAAACCTCTCCAAGTCCGT
>JAFAUA010000055.1 GCA_019243595.1 Acidimicrobiia bacterium | reverse complement strand
TTCGAGTTCATCGGCAAGCACTTCCGCATCCGCTACGTGAACCCGTGGCCGAGGCCGATGCAGCAGCCGCACCCCGAGATCTGGATCCCGGGCGCCGGCTCGCTCGAGACCGTGGAGTTCGTCGCCCGGAACCACTACGCCTACATGGGGATCCCGTACTTCCATATCTCGGTGTTCGAGCGCATGTTCCGCATGTTCCGCGACGCGTGCGAGGCCGAGGGCTACCAGGCCGATCCCCTTCAGCAGGGATGGCTGGTGCCCATCTACGTCGCCGAGACCGACGAGCAGGCGAGGCGCGAGTACGAGGACCACCTCTGGTACTTCGTGAAGCGCTTGCTCCCGGGGATCACCATCCAGCCTCCCGGCTACACATCGGTGCGCTCGCTCGGCAACATCCTGAAGAGCTCCGGGTCGTTCATGCTGAACCTGGAGTCGTGGGAGCAGGTGGTCGATGGTCAGTACGCCATCGTCGGCTCGCCCGAGACTGTCACCGACATGCTCATCGAGAACCTGGGACGACTCGGCACCGGCAATCTGCTCGGTCTGTTCCAGCTGGGAACGCTGCCCCACGACCTCACCAAGAAGAACCTCACCTTGTTCGCCGAGCAGGTGATTCCGAAACTGCGAGCCGAGTTTCCCGAGGGTCAGCCGGTCATCCGTCCGTCGGCCGCCGGGCAGGTCGCCTGATGCCTGCGCTCAACGAGGAATACGTCGAGACCGAGGTCGGCAAAGTTCAGGTGTTCCGGGGCGGCGACGGGCCGCCGCTCGTCTATCTGCACTCCGCCGCCGGTGAAGCCGTCAACCCGACCGCCGAGGCACTCGCTGATCATTTCGCCGTGGTGGCGCCGGTGTTCCCCGGCTTCGGCGAGTCCGAGGGCATCGAGCAGATCGACGACATGGAGGACGCCACCTTCCATCACCTCGACCTGTTCGACCGTCTCGGGCTTTCGAGTGTCCCGGTCGTCGGGCTGTCGTTTGGCGGCTGGCTCGCGGCCGAGCTGGCGACCCGTTATCCCGAGCGCGTCTCGAAGATGGCGCTCGTCAACCCGGTCGGTCTCTACATCGAGGGCCAGCCGGTGAAGGAGATCTTCGGGCGCACGCCCGCCGAGCTCGCCGAGGACATGTTCGCCGACCAGTCACATCCGATGGCGCAGATGATGCACATGCTCTCGGAGTTCCGAGGCGACGTCGGGCAGCAGATCGAGGTGCCGATGGAGCTCGTGCTGCCGATCTGGAAGTCGATGTCGGCGACGGCCAAGCTCGGCTGGGACCCGTACCTCCACAACCCGAGGCTCCGGCGCCGCCTGCGCCGCATAACGGCGCCGACGCTGATCATCCATGGTGCCCAGGACACGCTGGCGCCCAAGGCCATCTCGGAGGCCTACGCCGCGGACATCCCCGATGCCCGCCTCGTGGACGTCGACGGCGGTGCCCACCTTGTCGCTCTCGAGAAGCCGGCAGAGGTTGCGAAGCTGGTGACCGAGTTCGTCGGTTCCTGACGCCCTACCATCCTGTAGGAGCCATGGTGCGTAACCGATCGAACCTGAAGTCGTCGGTCGTCGTCTCTCCCTATGTCGTCGCGGTCGCGGCGCTGGCCGGCGCGTGGGTCGCCCACCTCTTGGAGTACGCGCGCGTCTGGGGGTGGGACGGTTTCTCGTCTTCGGCGTCGAGGCAGGTCCACACCTACCTCGGGCCGGTCGGCCTCGTCCTCGTCGCCATGGCGTTTCTCGGCGTCCAGATCGGGCTGCGTGCGTTCCGCCGACTGGAGCGCCTGCTGGCCGACGTCTCCGACGGGTCGGTGGCCCCGGGTGAGGCTGTGGCCCGCTCCCGACAGTTCACGCTGCCGATCACGTCGCTGCTCTCGCTCGTGTGGGTGCTGCAGCTGCTGCTCTACCTCGTACAGGAGAATGCCGAGCTGCGGGCGTTGGGCGTGCACCAGCCGGTGTTGAGTGTCGTCACCGGGACCCACCAGTGGGCAGCGGCGGTGCACCTGCTGGTCGCCGTCGCCCTCGTTGGTGCGCTGTGGTTCGTGCATCGCCCGGTCGCCGACCTGGCACAGTTGGTCCGAGAGGTCGTGGCCTGGCTCGTCGCCGGCGACCGCCGAGCGACCCTTCCTTCCCCGTTCGTTCGGCCCGCGCCTTCGTGGACGCCCGCCGAGCGCTTCGGTCGCCACGTGTGGTCCAGGCCGCCGCCCGCCGTCGCCGCCTGAGCCCACATCGTCTCTGACCGTCGCGCCCGGGATCCGGGCCGCGATCCCACGTTTTGAAAGGAAACCATGTCACGCCTTCGCGTTGGCGTGGCCATGGCCACGTTCATGAGTGCCATTGCCACGTTCGCCCTGACCGCCGGACCAGCCTCTGCCCACGAGGTACGCAAGGTCGGCGCCTACGAGATCACCATCGGCTGGGAGCACGAGCCGACCTACACGGGTGTCGAGAATGCCGTCCAGATCTTCATCAAAGATGCCAAGGGCAACCCGCTCGACGATCTCGGAGATCCGCCTAGCCTCAAGGTGCAGGTGATCAACGGAAGCCAGACCAGCGACCCGCTGGACCTCAAGGCATCGTTCGATCCCGACACGGGCCTCGGTATGCACGGCGAGTTCGACGCCCCCATTATTCCGACCGTGCCCGGTGACTACACGTTCCACCTCACGGGGTCGATCAACGGGCAGAACCTCGACGAGAGGTTCACGTCCTCCGACAAGACGTTCGACCCGGTGAAGGACCCGACCGACGTGCAGTTCCCGGCCAAGGTGCCGAGCAACTCCCAGTTGGCGCAATCGATCACCCGGGAGGGCAGCCGGTCGAGCACTGCGGCCAAGAACGCCAAGGACTCGGCCGATACCGCGAAGATCCTGGGCATTGTCGGCATCGCCGTCGGTGTGGTCCTCGGAGGAGGGGCGCTCGTCGTCGCCCTCGGCTCCCGCAAGCGTCCCGCCTAGGCACGTGTCAGTCGCAGCCCAGTTGCGCGCTGGGCTGATTGCCGTCGCGCTCGCATTCGCCGTCGTCCTCTGGCCGGCGGCGGGTGCGAGCGCGCACGCTCTTCGCATCTCCTCGACGCCCGATAACGGCGCCGTGCTGAAGACCTCGCCTGCCGACGTGACCGTCACGTTCAGCGAGGTTCCCGACCCGGCCTTGTCGTCGGTTCGGGTGCTCGACAGCTCGGGCTCTGCCCACCAGCAGGGCAAGGCGGCGGCGGTTCCCGGCCAGCCGGCGACGCTCCGGGTCTCGCTAGGCCACCTCGACAACGGGGTGTACACGGTGACGTGGCAGACGCTCTCTCACGTCGACGGCCACATCGCCAGCGGCTCGTTTGCCTTCGGTGTGGGCGTGTCGCCGGCGGGCGCCGCGACCGTCAAGGCGGCCGTCAACAAGTCGCCGGAGCCGTCGGACGCAGCCGTTGCCGCGCGCTGGGCGATGTACGCCGGTCTGATGGCGCTATTTGGGCTCGGCGTCTACCGGATCATCGCCCTGCGGCGTAGTCCGACGTCGCTGCGAGCCCTCGCGGTCGTCGGGTGGTTGGTGGGTGCGGCGGGCATCCTTGGCATCACCGAGGCCGCCCGCCGCAGCGCGCACGTCTCACTAGGCCACCTGTTTTCGAGCTCGCTCGGCCACCAGCTGGCGCTGCGCGGCATCCCGATGGCGTGCGCGCTCGTGGCCCTCGGCGCTTTCTTGGCCATTGGCCGTCAACGGAGGTGGCCGGCAGCACTCGTCGTGCTGGCGTCCGGCGCCGCGATGTGGGGAGACGTGGCAACCAGCCACGCCGCCGCAGCCCACTCGTGGCGCTGGTTCTACGAGGGCACCCAGGTGGTCCACTTCGCTGCCGCCGCAGTGTGGGCCGGCGGCCTGGCCGCTTTAGTCGTCACGTTGCGCGGCCTCGACATGCACGAGCGCGGGCACGCCGCCCGACGTTTTTCGGCCGCTGCGGGTGTCGCCCTCGCCATCGTCGCCGCGTCTGGCGCGCTGCGGGCGCTCAACGAGGTTGGAGCCTGGGGCCGGTTGTGGTCGAACACCTTCGGGCGGTGGGTCCTCCTGAAGATCGTTCTGCTTGGCGTGCTGGCCGGGCTCGGCGCGCTCAACCGTTATCGGCACGTACGCCGCGCGGATGCATCGGTCCGACCGTTGCGCCGTGTCGCTGGCGTTGAGCTGCTCCTGATCGCCGTGGTCCTGGTCGCCACGGGCTTCCTCCAGAACCTGGCGCCGGCGACGAGCACAGCGGCGCCGAAGGCACCGCCGCCGGTCGTCGTCCTCGGCCACGACTTCGCCACGACCGCGCGGATCCGGCTCACCGTCGCCCCGGGCGTGGCGGGCTTCAATACGTTCACGGCTCGGGTCGTCGACTACGACACTGGCAAGGCCGTGGTCGCCGACAAGGTCTCCCTCCACTTCACGTTCCCCAGTCGGCCCGACGTCGGCGCCTCCGACCTCACCCTCGCTCGCCAGCGCGACGGCAGCTACTCGGCACAGGGGGCGAACCTCGCCCTCGACGGCCGCTGGAATATCGCCGTCCTCGTTGCCCGCGGCCCGAACTCGGTCGAGGTCCCGCTGCAACTCACGACAAAGACGCCCCCGCAGACAATTACGACGTCATCCCAGCCGGGGCTGCCGACGATCTACACCGTTCATCTGAGCGCAGGTCGATCGGTACAGGTGTATCTCGACCCGGGCCACCCCGGGGTGCTGAACGAGTTCCACCACACGTACCTGGGCCCCGACGGTGCCGAGCTCAACATCGACCAGGCGTCGGTCGGGGCGACGGTGCCGGGACAGTCGAACTCCCAGACACTCACGACGCGAAAGCTCGATCCGTTCGGGCACTACGTGAGCGACCTGCCCCCGGGCCCGGCTGGTCGCTACCGGTTCAACATCGACGCCACGACGACCGACGGGACGCAGATCACCGCGCACCTCGACATCACGCTGCGCTGACGGCTCCTGTCCCGAGGAACAAGGCCCCCGAAACGGGGGCCTTGTTCCTCGAGTCAGCCCTTCGGCGCCTCGACCCGCACCCAGCGCATGTCGGGATACCGGTCGCCAGCGGCCGCCCCGGGCGGAAGGATCTCGTCTAGACGCCGCAGGTCGTCGTCGCTGAGCTCGACGTCGGCGGCCGCAACGTTCTCCTCGAGGTACGTCCGGCGCTTGGTGCCGGGGATCGGGAACACGTCGTCGCCCTGGCCGTGCACCCACGCCAGTGCCAGCTGACCGGCCGTGATGCCCTTCTCCTCGGCGAGGGCGCGGACGGCTTCGACCAGCTCGAGGTTCTTGGCGAAGTTCTCGCCCTGGAAGCGCGGCTGGTGCTGCCGGAAGTCGTCGTCGTCGAAGTCGTCGGGGCTCTTGATCTGTCCGGTGAGGAACCCTCGCCCGAGCGGGCTGTACGGCACGATGCCGATCCCCAACTCCCGAGCGACGGGCACGACGCCGTCCTCGAGGTCGCGCGACCACAGCGACCACTCACTCTGCAGCGCGGAGATGGGATGGACGGCGTGGGCGCGGCGGATCGTCTCGGGCCCGGCCTCCGACAGACCCAGGAAGCGGACCTTCCCGGCCTGCACGAGCTCCGCCATGGCGCCGACGGTCTCCTCGATAGGCACCGTCGGGTCGACCCGGTGCTGGTAGTAGAGGTCGACGTGGTCGAGACCCAGGCGCTGTAACGACCCGTCGATCGAGGAGCGGACGTATTCAGGCCGACCGTTCACGCCTCGTCTTTGCGGGTCGGCGGGGTCGCGGACGATGCCGAACTTGGTGGCGAGCACGACCTCATCCCGCCGATCTTTGATCGCGGAGCCGACGAGCTCCTCGTTCGTGTGCGGCCCGTAGACGTCCGCGGTGTCGAGAAAGTTCACGCCCAGGTCGAGCGCCCGGTGGATGGTGGCGACCGACTCGTCGGTGTCGCCGGCGCCGTAGAACTCGCTCATCCCCATGCAGCCGAGGCCCTGTACCGAGGCCGTAAGGCCCTGTCCGCCGAGGTTTCGAGTGGCAACAGTCATGGGGCATGGTACCTTACGAAACGAAAGCCAGTCGTTTCGTAAGGAGGCGGACGGCATGGGTTCTCCTGCCACAACCGCGCACAAGGTCGGTCGCCCCCGCAGCGCCGACGCCGACGAAGCCATCCACGAGGCGACGGTCGAGTTGCTGGCCAACGATGGCTACGCGGGGCTCACGATGTCGGGTGTCGCCAACCGGGCCGGCGTGTCGACGGCCACTCTCTACCGACGGTGGAGCTCCAAGCTCGAGCTCGTCGTCGACGTCCTCGCCGCCGGAGCGGAGGAGT
>JAFAUA010000504.1 GCA_019243595.1 Acidimicrobiia bacterium | reverse complement strand
TCACGCAGCACGCGGTAGTCGACGCTCACCATCACGAACATCCCGGCCAGGCCGAGCACGACCCACACCGACTGGCGCTTCAGGTACATGTGCGGGTCGAGCCCCTGGTCGCGGAGCTTGGCCTCGGTCGCCGAGAACACCATGAGCACGCCCATGCCCGCAATGGCGACGCTGGAGAACAGCAGCGCCAAGTCGATGTGGCGCCACGCCGCGGTTGCACCCCGACGCAGCGGGAAGACGGAGGTTGCGCTTGCGGTAGCCATCAGGTCAGTTCAAGTGTCAACGTCAGTCCGCCCCGCCGCCCGCGTAGCTCACGTTGGGCGGCGGCTTACCGGCGAGAGCCTCGAGGATACGTCGGGCGACGGGAGCGGCCGCCGACGCGCCGAAGCCGGACTCCTCCATCACGACCCCGACGGTGTACTGCGGATCGGTTGTGGGCCCGAAGGCGACGAACAGCGACGTGTCCTGCTTGTTGCCGGCCTGGGCCGTGCCGGTCTTGCCGGCGACGGGGAATGTGCCGAACGGGAAACCGGCAAAGGCTCCTGCGGCCGTTCCCCGTCCGTCGGTCACCACGCCCGTGAGACCCTGCATGATCGGATCCCGGACCTGCGGGGGGATGTCGAGCTTGCGGGACGACTGCGGCGGGATCTGGCGCAGCACGTTGCCGATCTGGTCCTTGATGCTGTCGCCGACACGCGGCACCCACACCGTGCCGCCGTTGGCGAAGGTGGCATAGGCGTTCACCAGTTGCAGCGGCGTGATGACCATCTCGCCCTGCCCGATGGCCAGGTTCACGTTGTCGCCCGCATACCACTGGCCGTTGGGGAAGGCCTTCGGGTTCTGGTCGTGCAGCTTCTTCCGGGTCTCGGGATCGGGAATGCGGCCGCTGGCCTCGAACGGCAGAGCGATGCCCGTCTTCTTCCCAAGCCCGAGCTGGTGGGCCTCGTCTTGCATGGCGTCGCCGTACTGGGAGCGCTGGACCCAGAATTGGTTGCCCAGCGTGTAGAAGAACACGTCGCTGGAAACGGTGAGCGCCCGCACGATGTTCACACGGCCGTTGGCCTCACCGAGGGCGTTCTTGAAGATCTGGTTGCCGATCTTGATCTTGCCGCCGTCGTCGACCGTGTACGTCGGGTCGATCAGCCCGTGACCCAACGCGGCAAGAGACGTCGCCAGCTTGAAGGTCGACCCCGGTGCGTACAAGCCCTGAATCGCCCGGTCGTTCAGCGGGAAACCGCTCCCCGGATCGTTGAGCTGGGCGAACAGCTCGGGCTTGATCCCGTTGACGAAGATCGAAGGGTCGTAGGTCGGGTTCGAGGCAAGGGCGCGGATCGACCCGTCACGAGGGTCCTGCACGACGACCGACCCGGCGGGAGCGATGAAGCGCTTGGCCTGGCCCTTGTCGTAAGTCGACCGCGCCGCCTGGAGCCCCTCCTGCAGTGAGTCCTCGGCCAGCTTCTGGACGTCGAGGTCGATCGTGAGCTGGACGTCGTGGCCCTGCACGGCGGGCGTCGTTCCGAGCGAGCCCAGCACCCGGCCCTTGGAGTCGACCTCGAGGCGCTCGACCTGCGGGGCGCCCCGCAGGTCGTCCTCGTAGACCTTCTCGATCCCCGACTTGCCGATGCTGTCGCCCTCCTTGTAACCCTTCTTCTTGTTGGCCGCGAGCTCGGTGCCGTTGATCTCGCCGACCCAGCCGAGGAGGTGGGCGGCGAGGGGACCGTACGGGTAGTAGCGCTCGGTGAGCTGGATCCCGCTGATGCCCGGGAAGTCGCCCTGGTGCTCCCGGAGGAAGATGATCGTCTCCTTCGGCACGTCTGTGGCGACCGGGATCGGTTTGAAGGGGCTGTAGCGCTTGTCGTCGAGGTGCTTCTGCACGTCGGACGCCTGCATCTTGAGCACTTGGGCCAGGCGCGGGATCACCTCGGCGCTGCGGCTCCCGAGCTCTTCACGGTTGACGACGACCGCGTCCGACACCTTGTTGTCGACGATGACCTTGCCGTTGCGGTCCAGGATTCGCCCCCGCGGCGCTTCGGTGTAGATCGTGCGGACGCGGTTGACGCTGGCCTGGGTGCGGTACTGCGGCGCGGCCAGCACCTGCAGGTACCAGAGGCGCGCCAGCAGGGCCGCGAACAACGACACGACCACGATCGCCACGATCCCCAGCCGCAGCCGGGGGCTCTCGAGCGGCATTTAGGCGTAGGCCCTTTCGGCCCGCTCGATGTCGGCGATCGCCCAGCGCACGAGGCGGAGGGCGAAGGGCGAGACGACGGCGTTGAACACACCCACGACGGCCGCGACCACGAACAGGTGTGGCGTCACCAGACCGGGCTGACCGACGACGGTGGCGGTCAGCGCGTACAAAAGGACTCCCGCCACCGAGGCGACAAATGTGGTCACGACCGGGATCCACCAGGCGGCACGCAACACGCCGCCCTGGATGTTGCCGACCGCGTAGCCGACGATGCAGAACACGAGCGCCGACAGGCCCATCGGGGTCTCGAGGAACAGGTCGAGCACGATGCCGGCCGCGAAACCGAACAAGGCGCCGACTCGCGGGCCCCCGACGATCCCGGCGACGACGGCCAGGAGCAGCATGACGTCGGGCCCGGCGCCGAACACGCGCAGGTGGTCGAGGACCGTGAGCTCCACGACCAGAAAGGTCAGCAGAATCAGCGGCACTTTCGCGCGCGCGTTGTTCATCGAATCCTCAGCTGACTCACGGGGTGTCGGCCTTGGGCTGCCAGAGCAGCACCTTGATGAAGTCGAGGCGGCTGAGGTCGACCAGCGGGTCGATCGACACCTCCTGCTGGAGCCGGCCCGGCTGCACCTTGGCGGACCGGACCTTGCCCACCGGGATCCCCGCCGGGAACACGCTTCCCTGCAGGCCGCTCGTCACCACGACCTCGCCGCCGGTCACCTTGGTGCCGACGTCGACGAGGTCGACCGGGAGGGGCTGACGGACGCCGTTTCCCCGCGCCACGCCCACGTCGCCGGATCCCGACAAACGGATGCCGACGTTGAAGGCCGGGTCGGTGATCAGGAGCACCGTCGCCCGCTCCTGCGAGACCGCAATCACCCTGCCGACGAGTCCCGCGCCGGTCACCACCGGCATGCCCTTCTCGATACCGGTCGGCAGGCCTTTGTCGATCTCGACCGTGAGCTGGAAGTTCGACGGAGAGGTGGCGACGACGCGCGCCGCGACGGTCGGGACGTCGCCTGCGAAGGTCAGCTTCTGGAGAGCGAGGAGCTCGTCGCGCTCGCGCTCGGCACTCGACGCGCCGTTGGCCTTGCCTCGGGCGTCAGCCAGCTGGCGACGTAGCCGGGCGTTCTCGGCCTTGATGTGGCCGTAGCGGAACAGGCCGCCGAAGAAGTCGCCGACCGGGTTGATCACCTCGTCGGCGGCCGACTGCACCGGCGCGAAGGCGTCGCGGGCCGCCCGCCGCACGGATTCCATTGCACCCCCACCGCCGCCCCGGACGTCGACGGTGATGACGGTGATCGAGGAGAGGACGAGGAGAACGAGGAGAAAACGATGCCGGGTCCCGCGCCGATAGACGGCCACGGGTCAGCTGGGAACCCTCGAAGAGCTAGCGGTCAGACGAAGAGAACAGCACATGGCGCAGGACGTCGAACTCCTCAAGGCATTGACCCGAACCCATCACCACCGAATGGAGGGGGTTCTTGGCGATGACGATGGGCATGCCGGTCTCCGCGGAGAGTCGAGCGTCGATGCCGTGCAGCAGGGCGCCGCCGCCCGTGAGCACGATTCCCTGCTCCATGATGTCGGCCGCCAGTTCGGGCGGCGTCTTGTCGAGAGTGACCTTCACGGCGTCAACGACGGCAGAGACCGGTTCTTCGATGGCCCGCCTGACTTCCTCGGTGGAGGTCACGATCGTCTTGGGCAGGCCGGTGACCAGGTCCCGCCCCCGGATCTCGGCATGCAGCTCCTCTTCGAGAGGCCACGCGGATCCGAGTGCGATCTTGATCTCCTCAGCCGTGCGCTCACCGAGCGCCAGGCTGTACTCCTTCTTGATGTACTGGATGATGGCGTCGTCGAGCTCGTCGCCGCCGATGCGGATCGACTGGCTGGTGACGATGCCGCCCAGCGAGATCACGGCGACCTCGGTCGTGCCGCCGCCAATGTCGACGACCATGTTGCCGGTGGGCTCGGCGACCGGCAGGCCGGCGCCGATGGCCGCGGCCATGGGCTCTTCGACGATGAAGGGGTCCTTGCGGGCACCCGCGTACTCGGCCGCTTCCTGCACGGCTCGTTTCTCGACGCCGGTGACACCGGAAGGAACGCAGATGACCATGCGGGGCTTGGCCCAGCGGCGCTGGTGCACGCGCTGGATGAAGTAGCGCAGCATCTTCTCGGTGATCTCGAAGTCGGCGATGACGCCGTCCTTCAGAGGCCGGATGGCCACGATGTGGGCCGGCGTACGGCCAATCATCCGCTTGGCCTCGAGACCGACCGCGAGAGGACGACCGTCCTTGATGTTGACGGCGACCACGGAAGGCTCGTTGAGGACAATGCCGCGGCCTCGGACATAGACGAGTGTGTTCGCCGTACCGAGGTCGACCGCCATGTCCCTGCCGAGCAGGGAGGAGAAAAAGCTGTCCGACATGCGAAAAGGCCCCCGCCCTTAGGGAGGTATCCGCTAGAGGCTAGGGCCGGATGGCGTAATCGGACAACCCGCCTGCCCGGGTGCGATCACAAGGTCACCAACCAGGCGCGGCGAGCCGAGCGATGCCGCCTACAAACCAGGGAAGAAGATGTCGATCTCGCGCTTGGCGGATTCGGGGCTGTCGGAGCCGTGGACCAGGTTTTCGGTGAGCTCGATGGCCAGGTCGCCACGGATAGTGCCGGGGGCCGCATCCCTGGGATTGGTGACCCCCATGAGCGTGCGCACGACCTTGAAGGTGTCCTCGGGCCCCTCGACCACCATGAGCACCGCCGGGCTGCGGGTGATGAACGCCACCAGGTCACCGTAGAAGGGCTTGCCCTGGTGCTCCTCGTAATGACGACCCGCAGTCGCCTCGTCGATCTGGCGCAGCTCCATAGCCACGATGCGCAATCCCTTGCGCTCCAGCCGCGACACGATCTCGCCGACGAGGCTCCGCTCGACGGCGTCCGGCTTGCAGATGACAAGGGTGCGGTCGCTCATAGGCGCCGCACCCTACCGATCTCTACTGCCGGATCGACCGGCCCCTAGAGCGGCTCTCGCC
>JAFAUA010000399.1 GCA_019243595.1 Acidimicrobiia bacterium | reverse complement strand
CCAGGTGCGCAAGGCTATCGACGCCGCGCCGCCTGTCTACACGCCCCTTGACGACCCCACGTCGCGCGATCTGCCCGAGAAGGATGCCTTCCGGGTGCGCGTCGTCGTGCACGCCGAGGGCGACACGACCACGCCGTGGAAGACGGCCATCGAGCAGCGCCAGTACTTCTCCCACAGCGACCCCGACCTCGTCGGCGGCTTCCCCAAGTTCTTGAACGCCGATGGTGCCAGCTCCCCCGCCTTTGCGGACATCGACGGCGACAGCCGCAACGAACTGATCATCGGCGACGGTAACGGGTTCGTCCACGCCTACAAGGACGACGGCAGCGAGGCCAAGGGCTTCCCTGTCCACACCAACAAGCTGAACCTCACGTCGACCCAGACCGGCGGGCACACCGTGTACGCCCCGGTGCTGCTGGGTTCGCCGACAGTCGCCGACCTCGACGGGGACGGCTGGCCGGAGATCTCCGTCGCCGACACCGAGGGCTACCTCTACGTCTGGGAGCACGACGGGCAACTGCGCAAGGGCTTCCCCGTGCAGGTGAACCGCGCTTACTCAGAGTCGTCGTCGTGCCAAGGCTGGTCGCAGGTCACCACGCCCGGTGGACTGCCCGACGGCTCGCCCGTGCCGTCGAGCTGCGTGCACCCGGTCCGCGACCACGTGAACACCGTCGACCACGCCTTCACGTCGGCTCCGTCCGCCGGCAACCTCGACCCGTCGTACCCCGGGATGGAGCTCGTCGCCGGGGCCAACGACGGCCACGTCTACGCATGGCACGCCGACGGCACGCCGGTCCCCGGTTGGCCGGTCATGCTGCGTGACCCGGCGAAGGTGGCGAACGTCGACCCGGTGACCCACTTCGTCACATTCAAACCGGGCGCCAACCCGAAGTACGGGCGACAGGTGCTCACGACACCCACCCTCGCCGACATCAACGGCGACGGCATCCCAGAGGTCGTCGCCAACGTCGACGAGGAGTACACCGAGACGCCCAACGTCTCCGCGACCCGCAACCCGACGTTCGACGCTGTGGCGACGCTGCTCGGCGGGAACACACGGGTCTACGCGATCTATCACGACGGCACCGACCATCCGGGCGCGCCCAAGGTCGCCAACCTGGGCGACAACGCCTACGTGAAGGGTTGGCCGGTGCCGATCGCCATGCTCCAGACCGAGCTGCTGCCTGACGTGGGCTCGGGATCGAACGCTCCGCCGATCGTGGCCGACGTCGACGGCGACGGCGTGCCCGAAATCGCGACCGCCTCGATCGGGAGCCCGCCGTATCTGTTGAAGCCCGACGGCACGAGCAAGTACGGCAACGGACCCGACGGCAAGTACATCACCGCCGCGTCTGAGGGCGCCGAGTTCAAGAACCCGACGGCGACCGACACACCGTCGGTCGCGGCCATCGGCGGCCTTGCGCTGGGACACCTGGGTGGTCCCGGCTCCCCGATGTCCATGGCGATGGGCGCCGCCGGACTGCGCCGCGTGCTCGACATCGTCCTTCCGGAGCAACAGCTCGGTGCCGAGGACCACGTCGACGCCTGGAACGCGCTCACCGGCACGTTCGACCCCGGCTTCCCAGCCCAGATGAACGACCTGCAGTTCTTCACCACGCCGGCCATCGCCGACGTCAACGGCGACGGACGGGCCGAGGTGTTGCAGTCCTCGGCGATGTACGACCTGCGGGCCTACGGCCTCGGCGGTTTGGCGCCGCCGGGGTGGCCGAAATTCACCGGTGGCTGGTCGGTGAGCACGCCAGCCGTCGGCGACTTCGACAACGACGGCAAGGTCGAGGTCGCGCTCGCCACTCGCGAGGGCGAGCTCTTCGTGTGGCACACGAACGGGGCCGCCTGCCAAACGCCCGAGTGGCCGAAGTTCCAACACGACCTGCACAACAGCGGCGACGCCCGCACCGACGCCACGCCGCCGGGCGTCCTCAAGCACGTACGGCTCGACGGGTCGACCCTGGCGTTCGAGACGTCAGGCGGCGACGGGCCGTGCGGCCAGGCGGCATCGTTCCGTGTGGTCGTCGACGGCCACCAGGTCGCAGTCGACGACACCCCGGCGCCGCCCTACACGCAGCAGTCGATCGAGCTCGGCGACCTCGGTCCCGGCCGCCACACCGTGACCGTCCAAACCGTCGACGACGCCGGCAACGCGTCGATCCCCGTCACCGTGCGGTCCTAACCGTCAGGCGCTGTCGAACAGCCGCGGCTGCGTCGTGCCGGCGTCGGACGGGGCTGACACCGCCCGTCCGACGACCTCGACGGCCGCGGCACCGACGAGGACGAACAGGGTCACGACGATGACGCCCTTCGGTCCGGGATGCTTCATCACCACGAGCACGAGCGCACCGACGATGCCGATCGTGTAGCGGAGGAGCCGCTTGTGGGCCGCAACCCACACGCCGGTCGCACCGAACTCCCAGTCCTCACGCGCCGCGACACCGGTGAGCAGCCGCCCACATGTCGTGCGCAGCCGGACGGCGGTGACGTGGGCACTCGTCACCCAGGCGCCAGCGGCGATCACCAAGCCCGCGGTGAAGCCGGCTCGCAGCCCGGTGCGCAGGAAGCGGACGACGGTGTCGAAGAAGGCGGCCGCCGCGGCGTGGGGGACGTCAGGCCCGGCGACCGAATCGACGAAGATCGCTCGTCCGGCGTACAGCAGCGCCAGCATGACGACCATGGCGAAGGCGACCCCGAGCCCGCCACGCAACAGCGTGCGTCGCCGGTCATCGGAGAGACCAATTGCAAGCACAAAGGCGGTGAAGACGCCGACCGGGAGAATCACGGCGGCCGCCTCGAGGTAGCGGACCCAGTCCGACGCCCTGGCCAGGTCCTTGGACTGCACGAGCTCGAACGTGCTGTTGACCTTCAGCCCGTCGAAGAGGTTGACGCCGTTGGCGTGCAGCTCGGTCTGGACGCGCGCCACAAGGGCGCCGAGGTCGAGCACGACCCGCCCGTCCTTGGAGGTGACGATGCCGCCGGACTTCCCTTTCACCATCGCCACGACCTGGCCATGGGCGACCCGGTTCGCGTCCTTCCAGAGC
>JAFAUA010000127.1 GCA_019243595.1 Acidimicrobiia bacterium | reverse complement strand
TGGCGAAAAACCTTGAGAATCGGGAGATTTTAAGCGACGCGCGGGATTAATACCCGTCAAGCTTGCGGTGATCCCACGATATCACGCGCTCGACTTCGATACACACGGCGACGCGCTTGCGCCCCATCTGCGCGACGAGTGGACGCGTCTCGACGGTGAGCGGGCCGTTGTAGCGTTCGTAGACGCTCGCGCCGACTTTCATCACGGTTTCTGTGTCGTCGTAGATTGTCGCGCGCCCCGCCAGCATCACGCCGCGCAAGGTGGCATAGGTGTCGCCGTCTTCGATCATCACGCTGACGCGATTGTCGCGTTCGAGGTTGCGCACCTTCTGCGATTTGCCATACGTCCAGAAGGCGGGCTTGCCGTCGAGGAAGCCGTACCACATCGCCACCACGTGGGGACGACCGTCGGCGCCGATGGTCGCCACCGACATCGTGTGCCGCTCGTGCAGGAAGGTGTCCACCTCCTCAGGTGTCATCTTGATGATCTCGCGGACGTTGGCCACTTACTCGGCCTCCTTCAGGAGTTCGGGTGCGACCGGGCATGTTGGCGCAGCGGCGGCCTCGGCGCCCGATTGCACGCCGTCGGGCCCGACGACCTTGTCGACGAGGTCGGGCGGCACGACCTCTTCGGCCGCCAGCCAGGGCTCGTCGTCTTCGTGCAAGCGAGCGACGAGGGCGTCCCACAGGCGGCGCGGAAGCACACGGCCGACGCCGGCAACTGCCCACACCGGTAAGTCGGCGTGGCGGGCGACGGCCGCAGCGGCGTGCGATCCCGCCGATGCCACCATGCCGCCCGGCCCCATGGCGCTCACCTCGAACAGGACGAGATCGCTCGCGGCCACCGCGGCGGCGGCACCAGCGGCGGGCACGGCATCGAGCACCGTGTCGGTGCGTTGGAGGCGGCGGATTAGGTGAGGCTCGACGGTGTCATTGTCGACCAGGAGCACCTCGAGGTCGCCGCGCCGGACGAGGGCGTCCCCGACGTGCTCGCCCAGGCCCACAACTGTGACGACGGCACCGTCGGGCAGCGCTGCCGCCAGCTGCTCGGGCGTGCGGTCGTCCTGCAGCTCTTCGACGGCCCGCCAGGCCTCGGTGCTCGGGTCGCTCGAGCAGAGCACACGCGCCGCCAGCCACCAGATGGGACCGCTCGTGGGCTGACGATCGACGAGGCGGCGGCATGCCGTCACGAGTCCGGCGGGGTCGTCGCCAAACGCCACCAGGGCACCAGCCGCCTCCTGGGCGACGAGCGCGGGCCCCTCCCCCGCGGCTCGAGCAACCATCCGCAGCCGCTCGATGGGGTGCATCGGTTGTGAAGCTAGGTCAGAGTCCCGGCTTCCAGACCATGAGGATGAGGACGACGACCCACGCCAGGTTCGCCAGACCGCCGTAGAGCCCGGCCCGCTTGCCGCGCTCCTCGAGCTCGGCGACCTGGGGAGGCGGACCCGATGCGCCGGCGGGCGGCGGACCGCCGGCGTTGAGCTCCGCCATCAGGGCGCCCATACGCCGCAAGTTCGGCAGGTGCACGGCATGCACGAACCCGAGCGTCGCGATGTAGATGAGCAGGGCGGCCGACACCCACCCCTGGTCCCACCAGTACACGTGGTTCCCGTTGGTCGTGCTGATGAACAGGAGGGCGATGCCGAACACGGGTACCGCGTAGATGAAGTACTCCGCGACCTTCCCCAGGCTTTGCGATGTATCGAAGATCGCCTGGCCCTCACGGCCCTCGTAGCGCTGGGACGCAGCGCCCACGAAGCCGACGATGAATATCCCGCCGAAGCCGATCACTACCGATAGCAGGTGCAGGGTCAGAACGAGCTTGAACGCGGTGCTGTTGACGGCTGCGAAGAGCATGCGCGGAAGTTACCCCGCTATCTTTCCGGCGCCGTGGCAAACAACCCACCGCTCGACCTGACGCTGACCCCCATCAACGGACCGGGGCGCTCGGTCAACGCGTGGATCAGCATGTTCCACCTGGTCTTCGTGGCCCTCGACCCCTCGAACGAGCGAAGCCGGCGCATCCTCGACACCGCCACGCGGGTATTCGACACCTACGACGAGGCCGACTGCCGGGTCGCCTGGCTGGTCGCAGGCGACGCCGCGGACACCCGCAAGTTCCTCGGCCCGCTGGCCGACGAAGTGCTGACGTTCATCGACCCCGACTACACAGCCATCAAGGCCTTCGGCCTGGCGACGCTCCCGGCGATCGTCCATCTCGGCGTCGACGGCTCGATCGCCAACGCCACGGAGGGATGGGACCCCGCCGGCTGGCGAAAGCTCACCGACGAGCTTTCCCGCGTCCTCAAGTGGACCCAGCCGCCGATCCCCTGGCCCACCGACCCAGCGCCGTTCGACGGCGCCCCCCTCCGCGCACTCGCGTAGCGCTAGAGAATTCCGCCCTTCGTCATTGCCTCGACGTCGAGGGCGCGGTCGACGTCGGCCTCGTCCATGAGTCCTTCTTCGAGGATGACCTCGCGCAGCGTCTTGTTGTCCTTCATCGCCTTCTTGATGACGCGCGCCACTTCCTCGTACCCGATGTACGGGTTCAGCGAGGTGCCGATGGCCGGGGACGACTCGGCGTAGAAACGGCAGCGCTCGGCGTCGGCCTCGATGCCGGCAATGCACTTGGTGGCGAATACCCGAGACGCGTTCGACAGGATGCGGATCGACTCGAGCAGGTTGCGGGCCATGACCGGCAGCATCACGTTCAGCTCGAAGTTGCCGAGGGCGCCGCTGAAGGCGACGGCTGCGTCGTTGCCGATGACCTGGGCGCAGACCTGCATGACGGCCTCGGGGATCACCGGGTTGACCTTGCCTGGCATGATCGAGCTGCCCGGCTGCAGGTCGGGGATACGGATCTCGGCCAGTCCGGCGCGGGGACCGCTTCCCATCCACCGTAGGTCGTTGCAGATCTTCACCAGAGAGACAGCGACGACACGCAGCGCGCCGGAGGTCTCGACGAGCCCGTCGCGCGCCCCCTGTGCCTCGAAGTGGTCGCGCGCCTCGGTCAATGGCAATTGGAGCTCGTCGGCCAACTGCTTGATGACGGCCTTGGCGAAGCCCTTCGGCGCGTTGATGCCGGTGCCGGTGGCTGTGCCCCCGAGCGGCAGCTCCGCCAGGCGCGGCAGCGCCGCCTCCAGTCGCTCGACGCCGTGCTCGATGGCCGCCGCGTACCCGCCAAACTCCTGGCCGAGGGTGACCGGCGTGGCGTCCATCAGGTGGGTGCGCCCGGACTTCACGACTTCCTTGAACTCGCGCTGCTTCTTGCGCAGCGCCTTTGCCAGCTGCTGGAGGGCAGGGATCAGATCGTTGACGACGCCATTGGTGGCCGCCAGGTGAATGGCCGAGGGAAAGACATCGTTGGACGACTGGCTGGCGTTGACGTGGTCGTTGGGGTGGACCTTGTTCCCAAGCTTCTCGGTCGCCAGGTTGGCCAGGACCTCGTTGACGTTCATGTTCGACGAGGTGCCCGAGCCCGTCTGGTAGATGTCGATCGGGAAGTGCTCGTCCCACGTGCCGTCGGCGACCTCGGCCGCGGCGGCCGCGATGGCCTTGGCCATGTCCTTTTCGATGGTCTTCTGGCGGCCGTTGACGGTGGCCGCCGCCCCCTTGATCAGGGCCAGGGCCTGGATCAGGCTGCGCTCCTTGCGCATGCCAGATATTGGAAAGTTCTCGACAGCCCTCTGCGTTTGGGCGCTCCACTTGGCCTGGGCAGGAACTCGGACCTCACCCATCGAATCTCGTTCAGTCCTGTATTCCTCGGCCATATTCGGACCGTAGCGCAGGGCCCGAAACAGGGGTCTGGGGCATCCCCCAGCGCCTCACTTCGGGTGGCTACGGTGCACCGAAATCGGTACCGACCGGGTTGAAAAGAACGGCGGGGCCCCGTTATGGTCACCGCTTCGTTGTCTCAAGACCCCGTTGACAACTAACACGAACCCGCAGAACCCCCGAAGGCGAGTGGAGGCCAGCGTTTGACCCCACGGAACCAACGGCGGCTCGGCGTGCTCGTCGGGATTTCATTAGTTCTCGCTCTTCTCGGCGCGGCGTCCGCTGCTGCAAGTCCGATCCAAGACAAGCAAGCTCAGGCAGCGCAGATCCAGGCTCAACTGGATGCGCAAGGCAACAAGATCAGCCAGCTTGACGAGCAATACAACCGCGCCCAGATGGCCGTGGCGTCGACGCAGGCCGGGTACACCAAGGCCCAAGCCGACCTCGCCGCGGCCAACGCGCGCTTCGACCAGATCAAGGGCCAGATGTCCCAGGCGGCCGTCAACGCCTACATGCACGGCGGCAACACGAGCATGATCGAGCAGCTCGTGAAGAGCAACGGCACAGATCTGGCCGTCCGCAAGACCTATGTCGAAGCGGCGTCTGCCGATCAGACCTCGGCCCTCGACGCTCTGCGCGCCGCCCGCCAGGACCTCCAGGCCCACCAGGCCGAGTTGAAGAACGCCGCCGACAGCGCCAAGAACGCGGCCGCCTCCCTCGCCTCTGAGAAGGCCGCCATCGACGCCGCCGTCGCCCAGCAGCAAGCGATCCTGTCCAAGGTCAAGGGCGACCTCGCCGCCCTTCTCGCCCAGCAGCAGGCTGCAGCGGCCGCCGACGCCCAGCGCCGGGCCCAGGCCGCCCTCGCCCACGCCGCGTCGCTCAAGCCCAAGGGCCCCGCGATCCCTGCGGGTCCGCCGCCGCCGATGGGCCACGGCGCGGCCGCCGCGGTGGCCGCGGCCCGCTCCGTCATCGGTGACCCCTATGTGTACGGCGCCGCCGGTCCGAACGAGTTCGACTGTTCGGGTCTGACGATGTGGGCATGGGCCCATGGCGGGGTGTCGCTCCCGCACTCGTCGCAGTCGCAGTACGCGGGGTCGACCCACATCTCGCTTTCGCAGCTGCAGCCGGGCGACCTGCTCTTCTATTACTCCGACATTCACCACGTCGCCATGTACTCCGGCGGCGGGATGATGATCGAGGCTCCGCACACAGGCGCCAGCGTCCGTGAGGTTCCGATGCGCACTACCGACCTCGTCGGCGCCGGCCGCGTCGGCTAGACCCGACTGGAGTCGAACCGCTCGCGGCAGTGATCCGAGCAGAAGTAAACGCGCTCGCCGTCGACCACGGTTGACGCCGGGGCATTCGACGTCTGCACCTGCATGCCGCAGATCGGATCGGTGGCGTGCTCGACGCCCCCACCGAGGCGTCCGCGGTTCCGGTACAGCCAGTAGAGGGCAGCGAAGACGCCCACGAAGACGATGTTCAGAAACGTCGTGTAGTTCCACTGGAAGTGGGTGGCGACGATTTCCTTGGGTCGGACGTCGGGCACTTCGCCGAACGCAGCGAACAGGCCTTCGACGATGAGGCCGGCGAGTGACATCACCGCCCAGAAGGTGAGCGTCAGGCGGATGACAACTCGGGTGCCGTAGTACTTGCGGTAGATCAGCACGAGGGGAAGGGCGATGAGGTCGGCGAACAGGAAGCTGATCACGCCCCCGAAGCTGATGCCCCCCTGCCACAACGCCGCCGCCATCGGGACGTTGCCGATCGAGCACACGAAGCTGATGAAGGCGATGAACGGCCCGAGGATGACGTTCTGGAGCGTCGTCCAGAACCCGTGGCCGGTGAGGAATACGTCGTTCCACACGTGCGTCGGCACAATGACAGCGAGGAAGCCGGCGACGACGTAGCCCATCACCAGCTCCCGCCGCAGCATGTTGATGTCGGCCATCGTGTAGGCGGCCGCATCGCTCCACGCTGCCTTCGACGTCAGTTTGCGCCGCCACGGCATGTGCTCGAGCTCCTCTTGGCGCTGCTCGCTCACGCCGGCCATCGCCTCGTGGTCGTGTCCCCCGCCTTCGGCGCGTCGCAGGTTGGCGCGTGCCCTGTCGGTGACCCGGCGGCCGAGGACGAACCCACCGAGGAGCACGAGCAGGACGATCATGATCACGCCGCCGACGTACTCGGCCACCGCGAACTGCCAACCGAGGAGGATGAGCAGCACGACGCCGAGCTCGATCACGAGGTTCGTCGACGCGAACATGAACACCATGGCGCTGATGAAGTCGGCGCCCTTCTCGTACAACGATTTCGCCATCGCCGTGGCCGCGTAGGAGCACGACGACGACACCGTCCCGAAGAACGTCGCCCGGGCAACCGCAGGCGGTCGGTGGTCACCCATCACCCGCTGCATCTGTTCCTTCGACACGAAGGCCTGCACGGCTCCCGAGAGACCGAAGCCGAGCACCAACGCCCACAGCGTCTCCCAAAACATGAAGAACGCTTCGCGCAGGCTGTGCCAAACGTCGTTCACGAACGGACCAGCCTCGCAATCGCAGCTGACGCTTCTGCCACCTTGGCGTCGGCTTCAGGGCCGCCGCTGGCGACGGCTTCCCGGACGCAGTGGCCGAGATGGTCGTCGAGCAGCTCGAGGGCGACGGACTCCAGAGCCTTGGTGGCCGCCGAGATCTGGGTGAGGACGTCGATGCAGTAGGTGTCCTCGTCGACCATGCGCTGCAGGCCGCGGATCTGACCCTCGATCCTCCGAAGGCGCTTGAGGACCGCTTCCTTGTCGTCGGAGTAACCAGGCATGGCCTGACTATACCCCATACCCCCTAGGGGTATTTACACCGCCGTCCACCCTCCGTCGACGGCGAGCACCTGCCCCGTGACGTAGCTGCTGGCGTCGCTGGCGAGGAACAGGAGGGCACCGTCCAGCTCATGGGGCTGCCCCGGCCGGCCCATCGGCGCCTTGCGTCGCACCCACGTCATCGAGCGCTCGTCGGCGAACATCTCCGCGGTCATCTCGGTCTCGAACCACCCCGGGGCGAGGGCATTGACGCGGACGCCGCCACGGGACCACTCGCCGGCGAGCTCACGCGTGAGGGCGATCAAGCCGCCCTTGCTCGCCGCGTAGCTCGGGAACGGGATCTGTCCGGCGCTGACGATGCCGAGGATGGAGACGACGTTGACGATGTTCCCCCGCCCGGCCTCGAGCATCGAGCGCCCCGCGAGCTGGCTGAGAGCGAAAGCGGCGGTGAGGTTCACGTCGAGGACCTCGGCGAATCGGTCCGGTGTCTCCGACTCCGCGGCCTCGGGCGTGCCGACGCCGGCGTTGTTGACGAGGACGTCGATGCGGCCGAAGCGTTCGAGGGCTGTGGCGATGAGGCCATCTCGGTCGGCGGCATCGGCGACGTCGCAGGGCACGGCGACGCCGTCGAGCTCCTTCGCCAGTGCCTCGATGCGGTCGGCCCGACGGGCGGCCACGACGACCGACGCACCTGCACCCGCCAACACCGCGGCGAAGCGGGCACCCAGTCCGCTGGACGCGCCGGTGACGACGGCAACGCGGTCGTCGAGCCGGAAGGACGCCAGCGCATCCATCGTCACGCCAGCAGGTCGCGTACCAGGACCGGTTCCAGCCCCTTCGCCCGGGCGTCGGCGACGAGTGTCGGGAAGGCGGTGACCGTGCCCGCGTGTCCGAGGTGGAGGCTGACGATCGACCCGGGCTTGAGCCCGGCCTTGACGCGCGCCTCGATGGCCGGCGCGCCCGGATCGAGGTAATCGCTGGGGTCGACGTCGAACCCGCACACGACCGGGTACCCAGCGAGGCCCGCCTGCTCCATCACGACCGGCGGGTAGTTGCCCTCCATTCCGGACGGCCGGAAATACGAGCCACCGGTGCCGGTCTGGGCCTTCAGCACGTCGCGGCAGCCGATGACCTCCCGGCTGATCGTCGCCGCTCCGGCACCCCGCAGTTGGGGATGTGTGTAGGTGTGGTTCTCGAGCTCGTGGCCGGCGTCGAGGATCTGGTGGGCGATGCCGGGGTTCTGCTGCAGCCAGGTCCCGACGGCGAAGATGGTGATCGGCGCCGAATGCTGCTTGGTGAGGGCGAGCATCTGCTGGGTCAGGTTGAGGGCGCCAGAGCCGTGGAAGGTGAAGGCGACCATCTTGCGGTCGCGGGGCCCGCTGTAGACGAGCTCGGAGGGGCCGGTGTGGCGCGTGGTCGGAGGCTCGGTCGAGGGTGCGCCGGTGGTCGTGGACTTCGAGGTCCCGATCACCTTGTGCGCCGTCTTCGAGCAGGCGGCGAGCCCGGCGGCGGCAGCCGCGAGGAACGCCCGTCGTGAGAGGGCCATAAGAGGGGCGAGGCTACTCAGTACCCTTCCGCGATTGTGAGCGCCGATCGGCCGTACGTGGCGGTGGTGGGCGGCGGTGAGGCGGGCGCCGAGGCCGTAGCCGTCGCCGAGGACGTCGGTCGCGAGCTGGCCAGGCGGGGCGCCGTCGTCCTGTGCGGCGGGCTCGGCGGCGTGATGGAAGCGGCGTGCCGTGGCGCGAAGGCGGAGGGCGGCACGACCGTCGGCATCCTTCCGACCGACGATCGCCGTCACGCCAACGAGTACGTCGACATCGCCATCGCCACCGGTATGGGCGAGGCGCGCAACGCCCTGGTCGTCCGTGCCGCCGACGTCGTGCTGGCCATCGACGGCGAGTTCGGCACGCTCTCGGAAATCGCCCTGGCCCTGCGGACGGGCACGCCTGTCGTCGGCATCGACACGTGGGAGCTGTCGATCGGCGGTCAGGAGGTCGACACCATCCTGCGACTGCAGGACCCGGTCGCCGCCGTCGAAGCTGCGCTTGCCTTGGCAACGACCTAGCCTTCGGATAGCGCGCAAGAAAAGGGGAAAGTGGTGCCCGACTTCACGATGACCATCGACGGGCAGGCGGCGCCGACGGCGGCCACCTTCGACGTCCTGAACCCGGCGACCAGCGAGGTCTACGCCCAGGCGCCCGAGTGCTCCAAGGAGCAGCTCGATGCGGCGATGGAGTCGGCGGCCAAGGCATACCGCGACTGGAAGAGCGACGAGAGCTTCCGGCGCGATGCGCTCCGCCAGGCCGCGGGCGTTCTTATGAACGCCTCCGCCGAGCTGGCGCCCATCCTCACCAGCGAGCAGGGCAAGCCCATCCCCGAGGCCACCATCGAGTTCTTTGCCGCCGGCATGTGGCTGCAGTACTACGCCGACCTCGAGGTCCCGCGTGAGGTGATCCAGGACGACGACGCCGCCTTCGTCGAAGTCGTCCGCAAGCCCCTGGGCGTCGTCGCCGCCATCACGCCCTGGAACTTCCCGGTCGTCCTCGCCTCCTGGAAGATCGCCCCCGCGCTCATGGCCGGCAACACCATGGTGTTGAAGCCGTCGCCGTTCACTCCCCTCAGCACCCTCAAGGTCGGCGAGCTGCTGCGTGACGTGCTGCCGCCGGGCGTGTTCAACGTCGTCAGCGGCGGCGACGAGCTCGGCGCCTGGATGAGCTCGCACCCCGTGCCCCGCAAGATCAGCTTCACCGGCTCGGTCGCGACCGGGAAGAAGGTCGCAGCCTCAGCGGCTCCCGACCTCAAGCGCGTCACGCTCGAGCTCGGCGGCAACGATCCGGCCATCCTCCTCGACGACATCGACCCCGCCGACGTGGCCGACAAGGTCTACCGCCAGGCCTTCGCCAACAACGGCCAGGTCTGCTCGGCCATCAAGCGGGTGTACGTGCCGGAGGCGAAGTACGACGAGGTCGTCGACGCCCTCGCCAGCCACGCCAAGGCGGCCAAGGTCGGCAACGGCATGGACGCCGACACCCAGCTGGGGCCGATCAACAACCGTCCGCAGTTCGAGCGGGTCTCCGAGCTCGTCGCAGACGCCATCAAGGGCGGGGCCCGCGCTGTCACGGGCGGCAAGGCGATGGACAGCCCCGGATACTTCTTCGAGCCGACGATCCTCGCCGACATCACCGACGGCACGCGCATCGTCGACGAGGAGCAGTTCGGGCCCGCCCTGCCGGTGATCCCCTACCGCGACCTCGACGACGCCGTCGAGCGTGCGAACGCCACCCACTTCGGCCTCAGCGGCTCGGTGTGGAGCGGCGACCCCGAGCGCGCGGCCGAGGTCGCCGAGCGCCTCGAGTGCGGCACCGCGTGGGTCAACACCCACCTGGCCCTCGCCCCCCACCAGCCCTTCGGCGGCGCCAAGTGGAGCGGCATCGGCGTCGAGAACGGCCCGTGGGGCCTCTACGGCTTCACCGAGCTCCAGGTCCTGCACCGCTCGAAGCAGTAGCGGGAATTCAGCCCTCGAGCATCTGGTCGACCATCGACTCGACCAGCCGCCGGTCGCGCGCGTCGAGGCGAGCGATCTTCTGGGCCAGCACGTTCGAGCCGTCGCGGGCGGCGGTCGCCGTCGTCGACTTCGCCTTGCTGGTCAGCCGGCCGACGTGGCGGGTCAGCTCCTCGGGCGCGAGCTCGAGGACCTTGGCCATCTTGTCGAGGACCTCGGCGCCCGGGTTCGGCAGCACGCGCACGCCCGCCCCGTAGGACGTCTTCTGCCCGGTCTCCAGGTCCCGCCAGGTCGACTCGGGGACCTTTGAGCGGCGCGCCGCTTCCCGCCTACTCAGTCCGACCTTGTCCCGCTGCTGGCGCAGGAAGCTGCCGAACTCGACCCACCGCTCGGCCTCGTTCATCGGCGCCAGTGTCGCGAGCAGCCCCGCGTTTCGTCACATCGCGGGAGCGCCGTCGGCCATCGCCATGATGGCGATCAGCGGCGTCACGACCAGGCCGAGGAGGACCCCAAGCGCCATCTTGTAGAGCACGAACCCGGTCGCACTCACGCTGGCGAGGCCGGCTGCGGCGATGATCACGATGAAGAGCGGCGCCAGGATTGCCGCGGTACTGGCGCCCAGGACGGCGCCGCGGCGGACCCGTCCACGGCGAGCGAGCTGCCGCGGGATTGCCGCCTCCAAACGGGGAAGACGTCCAGAACGCACTTGGGCCCACACACTCGTCGTGCACATGACGCACGTGAACAGCGGGAGAAAGAAGAACGTGCCGACGGTGTCGGTTACGACGTTCGTCTTGCCCGGGCCCGGCAGGCCCCAGATGGGGACGTTGGTGTGGCCTCGGACGCTCATCCACGCGAGGAAGCCGTTGATGGCCAGGTTGACGACCGCGGTGATCAGCAGCGCGTTGATGACGATCCAGCGCCGGTGGTCGGCGGGCAGTTCATGCCATCGTCTGAGCGTCGTGGACACCATCGGTCACCTCCCGCTGCCGCCGCGAGGATTCGCCGAACGGAGCGCGTAGTCCTGCACGACCGACTTCGGGCCCGACTGGGAAACCGTGGTGGACTCCGGACCATGACCAAGAGGTTGGAGATCTCCCGCGACATCGCAGCTGCTCCCGAGGCGGTGTACGCCGCCATCTCGGACGTGACCCGCATGGGCGAATGGTCGGAGGAATGCCACGCCGCCGAATGGCACGAGGGCTTCGACGGGCCAGCCGTCGGCGCGACGTTCGACGGCCACAACCGCGCCGGCGACCGGGAGTGGACCACGCAGGGCAAAGTCATCGAGGCCGACCCGGGCAAGGCGTTCGCCTTCGAGTGCACGATGTTCGACTTCCACTACTCGACCTGGGGGTACCGCATCGAGCCGACGGAGTCC
>JAFAUA010000113.1 GCA_019243595.1 Acidimicrobiia bacterium | reverse complement strand
CTCGCTGGGGCTGGCGCCGCAGGTGACGCAGACCATCTTCAAGACCCTGGCCGAGGTGAACAAGGCGGGCGTGTCGCTGCTGCTGGTGGAGCAGAACGCCGCGCTGGCCCTGCAGCTGGCCCACCGGGCCTACGTGCTGGAGACCGGCCACATCGTGAAGTCGGCCGACGCGAGCGTGCTTCTCGAGGACGACTCGGTGCGCGCCGCCTACCTCGGCGGCGACGTCAGCGGCTCGTAGCCCGCCGACCGCGCCACCGCGACTGCCCTCGCGAAGAAAGCCAAAACGCCTCCGACGTTGGCCTGGCGCGAACTTTGTGGGGATTTTCGAACCCCGGATTCGAACATCGGGGGCGTTTGCTCGGGCGGCGGGTGCCTCTAGGGTGCGCGGGCATGGCGGACGCGGCTGCGATTGCCTCGATCATCTCTGCTGCCGGCACGCTCGTCCTGGCGGGCGCCACGTTCGCGGCCGTGCGGTCGGCGAACACCGCGGCCCGGACCGCGGAGCGGTCGCTGATGGCCGGACTGCGGCCGTTGCTCATCCCGTCGCGGACCACCGACCCGCCGATGAAGGTCCTGTGGTCCGACAGCCACTTCATCCGCCTCGACGGTAGCCAGGCCTACGCGGTGATCGCGGGCGACGTGATCTATCTCGCCCTGGCGGTCCGCAACGCCGGTACGGGCATGGCCGTGCTGCACGCGTGGCAGGGCTCGCGCGCCGACTTCGACAACCAGGCCCGGCCCGATCCCGACCAGTTCCGCAGGCTCAACATCGACCTCTTCATCCCGCCGGGCGAGCCCGGCTTCTGGGAGAGCGCGTACCGGGACCCCGCCGAGCCGGCGTTCAAGGAGGCGGCGGAGGCCATCACCAACCGCCAGGCGATGTTCATCGACGTCCTCTACGGCGACCAGGAGGGCGGCCAGCGCGCCATCACCCGCTTCGTCATGGTCCCCGCCGGCGACGAGAACTGGTACACCCAGACCGGCCGCACCTGGAACATCGACCGCCCCGACCCCCGGTAACTAAACCCGACGGGTCCCTCGAGCCTCTATGAAGCAAACGGAGGCGCGGGTGCGGGATTTCGAGGGGTTCTTCCAGGCGGAGTACGACGGAGTGCTCCGCGCCCTCACCCTCGCCCTGCACGATCGCGAACGAGCTGAAGAGGCGGCCCAGGACGCCTTCGCGACGGCCTACCGGCGCTGGCGAACCGTCGCCCGCACCGACCGACCCGGAACGTGGGTCTACGTCGTCGCCCTGCGCGCCGAGCGGCGACGGTTGGCCAGAGAGGGTCGGCACACCGGTGGTGCTTCTGAGGTCGATGTGACCGACGCTGCCCCGGCCGTCCTCGACGGTCTGTGGCTGACCGATGCCCTGGGACAGCTGCCGGAGCGCCAGCGGTTGGCGATCGTCCTTCGCTTCTACGCCGACCTCTCCGTCGAGGACACGGCCCGAGTCATGGGCTGTGCCGAGGGAACCGTGAAAGCGACCGTGCACACGGCGCTCCAACGGCTCCGCATCCAGTTGGTCGAAGAGGAGGTGCGCGGTGCGCACTGAGGAAGAGCTCCGGCGGGCGATGGTCGACGCCGGCGCGCGCGTCCCGGGCGCCCGGCCGGACGCCCGCCAGTCCGTGGCCCGCCGTGTCCGTCGGCAGCGGACGGCGCGCCTTGCGCCCGTCGCCGTTGTCGCTGCCGTCGCGATCGGGTTCGGCGTCGTGCAACTGACCGGATCGAAAGGCACGCACAAGTCCTTGGTCGTGACGAATCCCCCCGCCACTGACCTCAGGCCCGAGCCGACGACGACACCGGCCGCGCCAGCGACGACTGTTCGCCCCCGGACGAGTGCCGATCCCTGTCCCACTGCGCAGTTGAAGATCACAGCCGAGCAGGGACCGGGTGCGGCGAGCCACGGCACCGTCATCATCGTGTTCGTAAACAAGGGTCCGTCGTGCCGCATGGGCGGCTTTCCTGGTGTAGCTGCCCTCAGCAGCGACGGCAGCCAACAGGTTCAGGCGCCGCGCAGTGCGACGGGCTTCTCCGGCGCTCTCGCGACCGGCCCCATCACACCCCCGACCGTCCAACTGGCCGCAGGCGGCACGGCGTCGTCCATCCTGGAAGGCCTCAACGCGGCCCCACCTGATGGCGGGCCGTGCCCGTCATACGCGGGTCTGCTGGTCACGCCGCCCGCAGAGACCGAGTCGACTCGCGTCCCACTTCTCTTCTCGATGTGTGACCTGAAGATCCATCCGGTCGTCCCCGGTTCAGACGGCGGCGTGGGCAGGGACTGTCCGGACTACGCGTTCCGGCCCCAGAACAGCGACCTGGCGAACGACGTCATGGAATCGGGCACGACGTGCGAGGTGG
>JAFAUA010000097.1 GCA_019243595.1 Acidimicrobiia bacterium | reverse complement strand
GGTCGAGGTACCGGATACAGGAGGCTCGAGTTCACATGGCAGTACGGGTTGGCATCAACGGCTTCGGTCGCATCGGACGCAACTTCTACCGGGCGGCGAGGAAGGCGGGAGCCGACATCGACCTGGTCGCCGTCAACGATCTGACGTCGCCCGAGATCAACGCCCACCTGCTGAAGTTCGACTCGACCCACGGCAAGCTCGAAGAAGAGGTCAAAGTCACCGGCGACGGCATCGCCGTCGGCAACGACTCGTTCAAGGTGCTGTCCGAGCGTGACCCGAAGGCGCTGCCGTGGGGCGACCTCGGCGTCGACGTCGTCGTCGAGTCCACCGGCATCTTCACAGACCGCGACAAGGCCGCCATGCACGTCGAGGCCGGCGCCCCGCGCGTCGTCATCTCCGCCCCCGCCAAGGGCGCCGACGCCACGTTCGTGCTCGGCGTCAACGACGACACCTTCGATCCCGCCAAGCACACGGTCGTGTCCAACGCTTCCTGCACGACCAACTGCTTCGTCCCCATGGTCAAGGTCCTCGACGACGCCTTCGGCGTCGAGAAGGGCCTGATGACGACCTGCCACGCTTACACCAACGACCAGAACCTGCTCGACCTCGTGCACAAGGACCTGCGCCGGGCGCGTGCCGCGGCCATCAACATCGTGCCTGCGTCGACCGGCGCGGCCCGGGCCACGAGCCTCGTGCTGCAGTCGATGGAGGGCAAGCTCGACGGCACGGCGCTGCGCGTGCCGGTGCCCGACGGGTCGATCACCGACTTCACCGCCGTCCTCAACAAGGAGGTCAGCGTCGACGAGGTGAACGCCGCCTTCCGCGAGGCTGCCTCCTCCGGGCCGCTGGCCAAGGTCCTCGAGTACTCCGACGAACCCATCGTGTCCTCCGACATCGTCGGATCGTCGGCGTCGTGCACCTTCGACGCCCCCCTCACGATGACCATGGGCAACCTGGTCAAGATCCTCGGCTGGTACGACAACGAGTGGGGTTACTCGAACCGCCTCGTCGACGTCGCTGCCATGGTCGGCCGCGCCAACCAGTCCTGACGCACCTTCCCCTCCTCGAAGACCTGCCCGACCCGTCGGGCAAGCGCGTGCTGCTGCGCGCCGACTTCAACGTCCCGCTGCACGACGGGCAGATCGAGGACGACCTGCGCATCCGCGCCGCCCTGCCGACGATCCAGTGGTTGCAGGAGCACGGCGCCGAGGTCACCGCGTGCAGCCACTTGGGCCGACCCAAGGGCAAGCCCGACCCCAAGTACTCGATGGATCCCGTGCGCGAACGCCTGGCCGAGCTGGCGCCGGGCGTCGAGCTGCTCGAGAACCTGCGCTTCGATCCCGGTGAGGAGGCCAACGACCCGGCGTTCGCCGACCGGCTCGTCGAGGGCCAGGACCTCTACGTCGACGACGCATTCGGCGCCGCCCACCGGGCCCACGCCTCGATCGTCGGCCCGCCGGCCCGGCTGCCCAGCGCAGCCGGTCGACTGCTGGCCAAGGAGGTTGAGGTCCTCGGCGGTCTGCTCGACAAGCCGAGGAAGCCGTTCGTCACCGTCCTGGGTGGCGCCAAGGTCAGCGACAAGCTCGGCGTTATCGACGCCTTGCTCAAGCGCGTCGACCGCCTCGTCATCGGCGGCGGCATGTGCTTCACGTTCCTCCTGGCCCAGGGTCACTCGGTCGGCGACTCGCTGCTCGAGAAGGACCGGGTCGACGACTGCCGGCGCCTGCTCGAGACGGCGGGGGACAAGATCGTGCTCCCGTCCGACATCGTCGCCCTCAGCCCTGCGGACGAACGGCGGACCGCCGGCACCGACCTGCCCGACGGCTGGAAGGGGCTCGACATCGGCCCCGGCAGCGCCGCCGAGTTCTCCGACGAGGTCACCGGCGCCGGCACGGTTCTCTGGAACGGGCCGATGGGGATGTTCGAGGACGACCGCTTCGCAGCCGGCACGCGCGCCCTGGCTCAGGCCGTGGCCGATTCTCCAGCGTTCACCGTCATTGGCGGCGGCGACAGCGCGGCTGCCGTCCGCAAGTTCGGCGTGGCCGACGAGGTCGACTGGGTGTCGACCGGCGGGGGAGCGTCGCTCGAGTTCCTCGAGCAGGGCGACCTTCCCGGACTCGAGGCGCTGCGAAAGGCGAGCAATGCAGTTTGAGAGTGACCATGGCTGAGCGGAAGCCCCTCATCAGCGGCAACTGGAAGATGCACTACAACCACCTGGAGGCCATCCAGGTCGTGCAGAAGCTGTCGTACCTCCTGCGCAAGTCCGACTACGACGCCGTCGACGTGTCGGTGCACCCGCCGTTCACCGCGCTCCGCTCGGTGCAGATCGTCCTCGAGAGCGACAAGATCCCGATCGGCCTCGGCGCCCAGGACTGCCACTGGGAGGAGAAGGGGGCCTTCACCGGTGAGGTGTCGCCGCCGATGCTGGCGAAGCTCAACACCTCCTACGTGATCGTGGGCCACTCCGAGCGGCGGCAGCTGTTTGGCGAGACCGACGAGGACGTCAACCGCAAGGTCAAGGCCGTCATCGCCCACGAGATGACGCCGATCATGTGTGTGGGCGAGACGCTCGAGGAGCGGGAGGCCGGCAGCGCGGTCGACAAGTGCGGCGGCCAGGTCGAGGCCGGCCTGGCCGGCGTCTCCAAGGAACAGGTCGGTGCCATGGTCATCGCCTACGAACCGATCTGGGCCATCGGCACGGGACGGACGGCGACCCCGGCCGACGCCCAGGAGATCATCGCCGCCATCCGCGCCAGGGTCGCAGCAACCCACGGCGACTCGGCGGCGGCGTCGGTGCGCATCCAGTACGGCGGCTCGGTCAAAGGCGCGAACGCGGCCGAGCTCATGGCCGAACCCGACATCGACGGCGCCCTCGTGGGCGGCGCGAGCCTGGAGCCCGACGAATTCGCGCGCATCGTGAGATACCGGGAGGCGTAGACCGAGGTGCGTTCTGTGTCTGTTAACTTCTCGCTGGTGGTGGTTCGGAATTCGCGGAGTGTGGTCCCGTGGTGACGTGGTTCATCGTCGGGATCCACGTGTTCGTGTCGTTTCTGCTCGTCGTACTGATCCTGCTGCACAGCGGACGCGGCGGCGGACTCTCGGACATGTTCGGTGGTGGCATGGGCGGAAGCTCTGCAGGATCCACCGTTGTCGAGCGCAATCTCGACAGAATCACCGTCGCCACTTCCATCGTCTTCGGCTTCACGACGATCATCCTCGCAATACGGATCTGACGAGCTGAGGGCACCGGTTCACTGACGGGACACACGGGAGGTTCCGAAAAGGTGCGACACGTCCGACACAGCTCACCGCTTCTGGTAGCGCTCCTCGCCCTCGCGCTGATCGCAGCTGCGTGTGGCGGCGGTGGTGGCAGCAAGGCCGCCTCCAACCAGGGCAGCAACTCGAATGTCCCCACAGGCGGCACGCTCGTCGCCGGCTGGGAACAGGAGCCGGACTGCGTCGACTGGATCGGCAGTTGCTCAGGCTCGAGCTATGGCTATTGGGCCGCCAACGTCACGACGATGCCCCGCACCTACAACGTCGTGAAGAAGGGCACCTCCTGGGGCTACGCGCCCAGCAACCTGCTCACCGGTGAGGCCGACCTGAAGACGTCGCCGAACCAGGTCGTCACCTACCACATCAACCCGCAGGCCAAGTGGTCCGACGGCCAGCCGATCACCGCCCACGATTTCAAGTATCTGTGGGACCAGATCGTCAACGGCAGCGACATCTACGACACCACCGGCTACGTCAACATCCAGAGCGTCGACGACTCGAACCCGGCGGCGCCGGTCGTGACGTTCAAGACGCCCTACGCCGACTGGAAGTCGCTGTTCGGCGGCCAGTACGGGCTCTATCCGTCCCATCTCCTCGAAGGCAAGGACCGCGACAAGGAGACCGCCAACGGCTACACGTGGTCTGGCGGTCCGTGGATGATGCCGCCGGGCGGGTGGCAGAAGGGCTCGCAGCTCACGCTGGTGCCGAACCCGAACTACTGGGGCACCAAGCCCAAGCTCGACAAGATCGTCTACAAGTTCATCACCGACACGTCGGCTGAGTTCCAGGCCTTCAAGTCCGGCGAGGTCCAGCTGATCTACCCGCAGCCGCAGCCCGACGCCGTCGACCAGATCAAGGCGGGCATCGCCGGCAGCAACTCCTTCTACACGCCGGACACGGGGAACCTTGAGGCCCTCTGGTTCAACAACGGCAAGGCGCCGTTCAATGATCCCAAGGTGCGCGAAGCGTGGGGCTACGTCCTCGACCGGGCTGCGATCGTCGACCGCCTCTTCGGGCCGCTGGGCGTGAAGGCGCCGATGAACACCATCAACCCCACGATCGTCAGGGACTACGCCGACCCGAACGCGTGGTCGCAGTACAAGCCCGATTCCAGCAAGGTCAACCAGCTCATGACGTCGGCCGGCTGGACGAAGGGCTCCGACGGGGTCTGGGCTAAGGGCGGCCAGAAGTTCACGGCCGAGCTGCAGAGCACAACCGGCAACAAGCGCCGTGAGCTCACCGAGCAGATCATCCAGCAGCAGCTCCAGGCCGCCGGGTTCCCGATGACGATCAAGGAGGACAAGTCGGGCGACCTGTTCGGCAGCATCCTGCCCAAGGGCGACTTCCAGGTCGCCCTCTACGCGCAGGTCCTGACATCGTTCTCGCCGTCGAACTGCAACATCTTCTGCTCGGCGAACATCCCCGTCGCTCCGAAGTTCTCGGGCCAGAACTGGCAACGGGTCAACGATCCGACCAACGTCGACCCGCTGCTCACGAAGGTCGACAGCAGCCTCGACGAGAGCGTGCGCATGGACAGCAACAAGAAGGCTGACCCGGTCCTTGCCTCCACCGACGTCGCCCTGCCGCTCGACCCCCTGCCCGACGTGCTGCTGTGGGGCAAGAAGCTGGCTGGTCCGGTCGGCGACAATCCGGTCATGGGGCCGATGTGGAACAGCAATCTCTGGGGGATCGGCAAGTAGTTCCCTAAGCGGCAACGATCCGATGCGTGACGGGGCTCGGCCAGCGCCGGGCCCCGCCCGCGTCGTAACGTAAGAAGCGGATGCCCTCGTACGTCGCGCGTCGTCTGGCGTACTCGATACCGGTCCTCCTGATCGCGTCGTTCCTGCTGTTCGCGTTCGTGCGGGCGACGTTCGACCCGACTGCCCGCCTGCGTGCGTCGCGCGACCCCCATGCCGTCGAGCGGGAGCGCGTCCGCCTCGGCCTCGACAAGCCCATCGTCGTCCAGTACAAGGACTGGCTGGTCAAGTTCGGCCAGGGCGACTGGGGCGAGAGCTCGCGGACCCACGACCGCGTCGCCCCGATGATCCGCAGCGCCCTGTGGAACACGATCCAGCTGATCCTTTGGGGGATCTTGGTGTCGGCCGTGTTCGCCATCGGCATCGGGATCTACTCCGCCGTGCGGCAGTACTCCTTAGCCGACTACGTGCTCACAAGCGCGTCGTTCATCGGGTTGGCGATGCCGCCGTTCTGGTTCGGGCTGATCGCCATCGCCTTTTTGGCCGTCGGCCCCAAGAACTGGTTCCACCTCTCCAACCCGCCCCTGTTCTTCGTGGGCCTGCACTCAGTGCAGAGCACCGGGATCCTCGACTACCCGCGCCATCTCGTGCTCCCGGTATTGACCCTCACCGTGCAGATCGTCGCCAGCTGGAGCCGGTACGAGCGGGCCTCGATGCTCGACGCCATCAACGCCGACTACGTCCGGGCCGCCAAGGCCAAGGGCTTGTCGCCGCGGCAGGTGATCTTCAAACACGCCTTCCGCAACGCCCTCATCCCGCTGGTCACGGTTATGGCGCTCGACGTCGGACTGCTGTTCGGCGGCCTGGTCGTGACCGAACAGATCTTCTCGGTCCCCGGCATGGGCAAGTTGTTCATCGATTCACTCGTCCAGGGCGACGCCAACGTGCTCGTCGTCTGGACCGTCGTGACGGCGGCCTTCGTGATCATCTTCAACCTGCTCGCCGACGTCGCCTACGGCGCCCTCGACCCGCGGATCAGGCTGGCGTGAGATGACCATCCTGCCGAACCGGGAGCTGCTTGACGTCCCGACCGAGGAGAACGACCCCGAGCCGCACGCCGGCGAGTTCGCCGACGAGGAGATGATCGTCCGCTCGCAGTGGCGGCTGTTCTGGCGCCGGTTCGTCCGTCACCGGATGGCGGTCATCTCGTCTGTGGTCCTGGTGCTGGTGATCTTCGCCTGCTTCAGTGCCTCGTGGCTCGCGCCGTATCCGAAGAATCACCAGAACCTGCTCGTCGGCCCGATCGGGCCGTCGGCCCATCACTGGTTCGGAACCGACGACCTCGGCCGCGACCAGCTGACGGAGATGATGTACGCCGGGCAGATTTCCCTCGAGATCGGCTTGGCCGTCGCCCTCATCTCGACGCTCGTCGGTACCGCGCTCGGTGCCCTCGCCGGATACTTCAGCGAGTGGACCGATCAGGTGCTGATGCGGGTCACCGACCTCTTCCTCATCGTGCCCGCCATCGCCATCCTCGCCATCGCCATCAAGAAGTTCGGCAACAGCGCAGGGACGATCACCCTCATCCTGGCCGGCCTCGGGTGGATGTACATCGCCCGCGTGGTCCGCAGCCAGATCCTCTCGATCAAGGAGAAGGAGTACGTCGAGGCGGCGCGGGCCTCGGGCGCGTCGAACGCGCGCATCATCGTCCGCCACCTGCTCCCGAACACCATCGGGCCGATCCTGGTGAACGCCACGCTGGCCATCGCGGCCGCCATCGTCACCGAGTCCACGCTGTCGTTCCTGGGTTTGGGCGTGCAGCCGCCGACGACGTCGTGGGG
>JAFAUA010000067.1 GCA_019243595.1 Acidimicrobiia bacterium | reverse complement strand
CGCCCTGTCGAACACGACGCTGGGCGTGTTCATGGCGATGCTCGACTCGTCGATCGTCATCATCTCCCTGCCGGCGATCTTCCGCGGCATCCACCTCAACCCGCTGCTGCCGTCGAACATCGGCTACCTGCTGTGGATGCTGATGGGGTACCTGGTCGTGACGGCCGTGCTCGTCGTCACCTTCGGACGGCTCGGCGACATCTTCGGGCGGGTGCGTAGCTACAACATGGGCTTCGCCATCTTCAGCGGCGCATCGGTGGCCCTGTCGCTCACGCCGTTCATCGGCTCGACGGGCGCCATGTGGCTGATCATCTGGCGCATCGTGCAAGGCATCGGCGGCGCCCTGCTGATGGCGAACTCCACTGCCATCCTCACCGACGCCTTCCCCGTCGAGGAACGGGGCCTGGCGATGGGGATCAGCATGATCGCCGCGACGGCAGGCTCGTTCATCGGCCTCGTCGTCGGCGGGCTCCTCGCCGACACCAACTGGCGGCTGGTGTTCTGGGTCAACGTGCCCTTCGGCGTGTTCGGCACCGTGTGGGCGTACCTCAAGCTGCGTGAGCTCGGCGAGCGGGTCGCGGCCAAGATCGACTGGTGGGGCAACCTGACCTTCGGCGTCGGGTTGGTGATGGTGCTGATCGCCATCACCTACGGCATCCAGCCCTACGGCGGTCACACCATGGGTTGGACGAGCCCTCTGGTCATGTTCTGCATGCTCGGCGGCATCGCATTGCTCGTCGTGTTCGGCTGGATCGAACGACACGTGCAGGACCCGATGTTCGACCTCAGCCTGTTCCGCATCCGCGCCTTTTTCGCTGGCAACCTCGCCGGCCTACTCGCCGCCATCGGTCGCGGCGGCCTGCAGTTCATGCTGATCATCTGGCTGCAGGGGATCTGGCTCCCGTTGCACGGCTACAGCTTCGAGCGGACGCCGCTGTGGGCCGGCATCTACATGCTCCCGATCACCGGCGGGTTCCTCGTCGCCGGGCCCGTCTCGGGATGGCTTTCCGACCGCTACGGCGCCAGGCCGTTCGCGACCGGCGGCATGCTGTTGAGCGCCGCCACCTTCCTTTCGTTGATGTGGCTGCCGGCCAATTTCTCGTTCCCGACGTTCGGATTCTTGATCTTCCTGAACGGGCTCGGTTCGGGACTGTTCGCCGCCCCCAACACGACGGCGATCATGAACGCCGTTCCTGCGAACCAGCGAGGCGCGGCGTCCGGCATGCGCGCCACGTTCATGAACAGCGGCATGGTGCTGTCCATCGGCGTCTTCTTCTCGCTGATGATCGCCGGCCTGGCGTCGAGCCTGCCGCACACACTCGGGTCGGGCCTCGTCGCCCAGGGCGTGCCCGCCGCCGATGCCAGCCGCATCGCCCACCTGCCGCCCGTCGGCAGCCTCTTCGCCGCCTTCCTCGGCTACAACCCGATTCGCACCCTGCTCGGTCCCCACGTGCTCGGGTCGCTCCCGCCCTCGCACGCGGCCTACCTGACGGGCAAGACCTTCTTCCCGCAGCTGATCTCCCAGCCGTTCATGCACGGTCTGCGCATCGTGTTCTCGGCCGCGACCCTGATGTCGGTCGTCGCCGCCGCCGCGTCCTGGATGCGGGGCAGCCGTTATGTCTACGAGGGCGAAGCGGTTGGGGCGTTCGGTGCGCCGGCTGAGGACGAGCCGGCCGCCGACGCCCCGCCGCCGGACGAGTGGGTTCCGGCCTGATGGCCGAGGACGCCCGGTACCGGATCGGCGAGGTCGCCGAGGCGGCCGGCGTCTCGACGCGCACGCTCCGGTACTACGAGGAGCTGGGCCTGGTGTCGCCGTCGGGCTACAGCCCCGGTGGCGCCCGGCGCTACTCCGACGCCGACTTGGCGCGGGTCCTGCGCATCCGTGAGCTCCAGGAACTGGTGGGGTTCAACCTCGACGAGATCAAGACCATCGTCGCCGCCGAAAGCCGCTTGGAGGAGCTCCGCACCGAGTTCGCCGTCATTTCAAATGTGGAGGCCGGCCGATCGCCACAGCGCGAGCAAGAGCTCGTCGCCGAGGCCATCGAGATCAACGATCGCCTCCGCGAAGAGATGCAGGCGAAGCTGTCGCGGCTGGAGACCTTCCTTGCCGATCTCGACGCCCGGGCCGCGCTCTACCGACGTCGGGCCAAGCAAGCCAAGCGCTGACTTCGTAGGCTTCCGCCATGGCCGGAGCGATTGAAGAGTCCATCGACATCGACGCCCCGCCCGAGCGGCTCTACGACATGGTGTCGGACCTCAGCCGCATGGGCGAGTGGAGTCCCGAGAACCTGGGCGGCAAGTGGCTGGGCGGCGCCTCCGGCCCCGCCGAGGGGGCGCGGTTCAAAGCCCGCAACCGCAACGGCTGGCGTCGGTGGTCGACGAAGGTGCGGATCGTCACCGCCAACCCGCCCAAGGAAGTGGCGTGGGAGAGCAGCGCCTTCGGGTTGAAGGTGGCGCTGTGGCGCTACCGGTTCGAGCCCAACGGCAAGGGCGGCACGACAGTCACCGAGTCCACCGAAGATCAGCGTGGCGGCTTCATGAATACGGTCGCCCCGATCGCCACCGGCGTGAAGGATCGCCCCGACGCCAACCGCCACAACATGCGCGCCACCCTCGAGCAGCTGAAGAAGGCCGCGGAGGGCTAAAGGTCCAGAAGGGTGTCCAGGCCGATGGTCAGGCCTGGACGGTCGGCCACCGCCTTCACCGCCAACGCCACTCCCGGCATGAACGAGGAACGGTCGTAGGAGTCGTGGCGGATCGACAGGCTCTGGCCGGTCGTGCCCAGCAGGACCTCCTGGTGGGCAACCAGGCCTCGGAGCCGTACCGAGTGCACACGGATGCCCGCCGGGCCCTTGCCGCCTCGGGCGCCCTTGGCGACTTCCTTCTTCGTCGGGTCCTTCGCCCAGTCGTCTGAGGCGGCCGCCATGCGTTCGGCGGTCATCATCGCCGTCCCCGACGGTGCGTCGACCTTCTGGTTGTGGTGCAGCTCGATGATCTCCCCCGTTTCGAAGTAGGGAGCAGCAAGCTCGGCGAAGCGCATCATCAACACGGCGCCGATGGCGAAGTTCGGTGCGATGAAGCAGTTGCTCTTGCTGAAGCGCTTCTCGAGCTCGGCATAGTCGTCGGCGTCGAAGCCGGTGGTGCCGACGACGGCGTGCACGCCGTTCTCGGCACACCAGCGCAGGTTCTGCTTGGCGGCTTGCAGCACGGTGAAGTCGACCATCACCTCCACGTCCGCGTCGGCCAGACCGTCGTTGTTCGGGCTGATCATCAGGCCAGGAACGTCGAGTCCGATGGCCTGGCGGAGATCGAGGCCGGCATGGTGGGGATCGACGGCCGCGACCAGCTCCAGCCCGGGTTCGTTGACGACCATCTCGCAGACCGTCGCACCCATGCGGCCCGAGGCGC
>JAFAUA010000590.1 GCA_019243595.1 Acidimicrobiia bacterium | reverse complement strand
TACTCGCAGTCGGCGTGGGCGACGAACGCCGCCGCGCCCATCGACTCGGAGAGCTGCCGGGCGAGAAGCAGGTCGGCGGCTGCCTCTTCGGCGCGTCCCATGGTCGCCGCCAGCATGCCGAGGTACTGGGCGGCCGGGCCGTAGCACCCGGCGGGCGGCGGGCCCACGACGACGACTCGATTGGAGAACGGCAGCAGGAGACGGTGCAGCATCGCCGCCCGTTCGGCGTCACCGAGCTGCGCGATCACGGGCGTCAGCAGGGTCATCGTCACCGGCCAGCTCGTGTCCCGTGGGAGGTCCTGGAACCCCGAGCGGGCAACGGAATCGAGCAGGGCGACGGCCTCGTCTCGACGGCCGAGCTCGACGCACACCAGGGCCATCGCGGCCTGGACGGTTGGAAACTCGGCTGGGGTCTCGCTGAGGATCGACTCGAGGGCGGGCTCGACCTCGGGCAGGCGGCCCTGCTGCCACCAGACCCAGAACATCTGGGCCCCGAAGTAGGCGGACGCCAGCTCGTTCTGGCGCTGCCCTTCCGAGAGGGCCTCGGCAGCGAGTCGCTCCATCTCTGCGAAGTCCCCCGCCAGGAAGGCGCGCAGGGCGCCGAACATGTCCGCGTACCCGACGAAGAGGGGTTGGCGCAGCTCCCGTGCGAGGGTCTGATAGCGGGTGACGTCGTCGTCGAACGCCGCCGCGTCGCCTATCTCCAAGACCGCCTGCAGCCGCCAGGCGAAGCCCTGCAGGGTGAGCTCGCGGTCGCCCGACTCGTCGCCTAGACGAATGAGCTCGTTGGCGGCCGCCACCCGGTCCTGCACCTGGTCGGGGCCCCACAGGATGCTGTCCATCACGCTCAATGCCGATCCGAGGGCGACGCTGTCGCCCGCCTGGCGGGCCAGCGCGACGGCGCGCTGTGTCAGTGGGGCCATCCGCGTCCGTTCGTCGGTGTAGGCAAGCTCGAGCGCGAGCCGCGAAAGCAGGCGGGCCCGCAGCCCGGGCTCGGCCTCGCCCAGCTGCTCGATCGCCTCCTCGAGAAGACCCCGGCGTTCGTGGTCGGCAGCGACGGGTGCGCGCCCGCCTCCGAGGTACCCGAGATTGCCGACGAGCAGCGCCGCCCGTCCGAGCCGCACGGGATCGCCAAGCGCCCGGATGATCTCCACGGCGCGCCACGCGACCTGTCGTGCCTGGTCGACGTCGCCGGCCCGGTTGAGCACGTCGGCCAGCAAGACCATGAGCTCGGCCTGGTGCGCCTGGTCCGGCTCCTCCGCGAACTCCATCGTCTGTAGGGCGCGCTGGTAGTGCGCGGCCGCTTCCTCGTAGGCGGTGGCGTCGGTCGCGCGCATGGCGGCCCAGGCCGAGTAACTGACGGCCTTCTCGACGGCGCCACCCGCCGCCGCCTCGGCGTAGTGGTAGGCGAGCTGGCCGAGCCGGGAGACGATGTCCTCGGCGTACACGGCTTCCATGGCCTCGGCGACGCGCAGGTGCAAGCGCACGCGGCGCACGGTCGCGAGCTCGTCGTACAGGGTCTGCCGCACCAGGTTGTGCGAGAAGTGGAAGCGGCCGATATGGCGAGCGTCCTCGACGACGAGACCCGCGGCAGCGGCCTGCTCGACGGCATCGAGCACATCGTCGGGCGACCAGTCGCCGAGAAGTTCGAGGACCGCGAGCTCGAACTCCACGCCAACGACAGCCGCAACGGCAAGCACGCGATTGGTCCGGTCGTCGAGCGACGACAGCCGCCGTCCGATGAGATCGCGCACGCCCTCGGGGATGCCGACGTCGGGGAGGTCGACGCCCGCCGTCCAGTCGACGTCGGGGTGGTGCTCGGTCAGGTGATCGAGCAGCCCCTGGACGAAGAACGGATTGCCCTCGGTGTGGCGCCGGAGGGCGGCTGCGAACGCCGGCGGCGTCTCGTTCCCGGTCGAGCGGCTGACGAGGGCAGCGACCTCTGCTTCGTCGAGGCCCCGCAGGGAGAGGCGGTCGAACTGCAGGTGGCGGCGAAGCTCGGCGAGGAAGGCCGAGAGTGGGTGCGTCCGCGCCAGGCCGACCTCTCTGTACGTCCCGACGGCCAGGATGGCGGCCGGTTCCGGCCGGGCGAGAACGTGCCGCAGCAGGAGGAGCGTCGGCTTGTCGGCCCAGTGCAGGTCGTCGAGGACGAGGAGCAAGGGGGCAGCGGCGGCGATCGCTTCGAGAAAGGCGCCCGTCGCCTCGTACAACCGGTAGCGCTCGTGGTGCTCGCCGCGCAGCAGGGGCTCGGGCAGACCCGGCAGCCGCTCGGCCAGTTCGGGGACGAGGCGGATGAGATCGCTGCCGCCGTCGCCGACCTGCTGGGCCAACCGCGACGGCGGGCAGGAGAGCACGTAGTGCCGCAGAGCCTCGACGAAGGGCTGGTGCGGGACGAGCGCCTCCTCGTCGCAGCGACCGAACAGCACCGTCGCCCCCTGGGCCTCGAGGGACGCCGCGAAATGACGGGCGACCGTCGTCTTGCCGATGCCGGGCTCTCCGGTCAGAAACAGAAGCTGGCGCTCGCCGGCGCGCGCCCGTTCCCACGCCGCCTCCAGCGCCGATAGCTCGTCGCGGCGGCCGACGAACTGCGAGGCACCGACCTGCGGACGCGCGTTCGCCGCGTCCACCACCGCCGTCGGCGGCATTGCCGCTCGCCACTCGAGCTCGTACCAGTCGAGACCGCCGCCGTCGGCGGCCGCCTGCGTCCAAGGTTGAAAGGAATGCTCTGGCGACGCGTCGACGAGCCCGCGCACGACGCTCGACACGACGACCTGGCCGTCGCCGGCGGCCTGGCAGACGCGTTGGAGGACCGTGATCGGCGCGCTGAGATACTGCTCTTCGTCGGCGATGGGTTGGCCGGCATGCAGGGCCACACGCGGCGGTGCTTGATCGCCCCCGGCCGGTCCGGCCGCGGCCTCCTGGACTGCTTGCGCGCAGCCGACGGCCTCGAGTGCGCTCTGGAAGACGACGATGGCGCCGTCGCCCAGCACCTTCACCGGACGGGACGTGGGCACTGCCCGACGCAGGAGCTGCAGGTGCGCTCGACGCACGTCCTCCGCCGCCTCCGGCGGACGCGGCACCTGCGCGGGCTGGCTGAAGAGGTACGTCACCGTGCCCGCGACTGGAGCCGGCGTCGCGGTCATGATTTCAGCCCTCGGTTCGGAAGCGACCTGCGAGGTCGTCCAGCACCCGCCGGATCACGCGGATGTCGCCCTTCATGACGAACTCGTCGACGTC
>JAFAUA010000498.1 GCA_019243595.1 Acidimicrobiia bacterium | reverse complement strand
GGTCCCTATGGGTTGGCGATCGCGCCCGAGGGCTACACCGGCATCATCGAGACCACCGAGCACGGCGGCTATCCCCTGCTCGACCACCTCCATCAGATCCTCGGCGGCCCGGTCGTCTGGACGCCGGGCATCGACGGCGCGGCCGTGCTCAGCCTGCGCGGCGGAGACTTCCTCATGGACGTCGGCCAGGACATCTCCATGGGCTATCTCGCCCACGACGCCGACAGCATCACCCTCTACCTCGAGGAGAGCCTCACCTTCCGAGTGCTGGAACGCGACGCCGTCGTAGTGCTGTCGTCCTAGGCGGACCCGTTATCCCGGCTCTCTGCGCACTAGGTGTCGTCAGGCGGCACTAAACGCACAGAGACGACTCCCGACCCCGCTCGAAGGTGCGCCGATATCGAGCGGTGCGATACTTCGTCAGTGCGTACGCCGACGAAGCGACAGAAGCAGATCATGGCGGTCGTGGTTCCGCTGTCCGTCGTTTCGACGGTGTTCGCCTGGCGCGATCTGTCCCAGCGAGATGACCGGCAGGTTCGCGGCAGTAAGACGTTCTGGCGCGTGTTCATGCTCCTGAACACGGGCAACTCGTTGCTGTACTGGCTCTTTGGGCGACGCTCGTAAGTGCTTTGAAGCCGAGCGCCTGTGCTGACGCGACAGGGTCCTCTCGAAGGATTCTTCAGCTGAAGAATCGTCCAGAGATCTGACGCTCGGCTTCGGCCTAGGCAGCGAGGGCGCTGTCGAGCCAGCGCTTGAGGGCTGACTCGGGGGCGGCGCCGATCTGGCGGTCGACGACCTTGCCGTCTCGGAGCAGCAGCAGCGTGGGGATGCTTTGGGCGTTGAACCGCCGCGAGAGCCCCGGAGACTCGTCGACGTTGACCTTCACCAGCTTCACCCGGCCCGCGTAGGTCCGAGCCAGGTTCTCGAGGATGGGGCTCACCATGCGGCAGGGCCCGCACCACGGTGCCCAGAGATCGACGATCACCGGCAGTTTGGACCGCTCGGCCACGGCCGCGAAGTCGCCGTCGGTGGCGTCGGCGACCCATGGCAGAGGCTGGTGACACGCGGCGCACTGCGGCATGCCGCTGGCTGCATCGGGCACGCGATTCTTCTTGCCGCAGGTCGGGCAGGGGACGATCACGGTATGAAGAACGCCCCAGCCTCGCTAAGACTTCCCTAGCGGCGGCGGGCTCTGCGGCTGTGGCCGGGCGGGGACCAGCCCGAGTCGGCGGGGTTGACGGTCGTGCCCGGCGGGACGAGCTCGTCGATCCGGTCGAGGATGCCTTCGTCGAGCTTGGCGTCGGCGCCCGCCAGCAGATCGGTGAGCTGCTCCATCGTGCGAGGGCCGATGATCGCCGACGTCACCGCCGGGTGCTCGAGGACCCACGCCATCGACAGATGTGTGACTGAGAGGCCGGCGTCGGCCGCCACCTTCAGCAGGTCCTCGACCAGGTCGAGCTTGCGCTGGTTCTCGGGCTTGTCGTAGTCGAAACGGTCGGGGACGCGGGCAGCGCGGCCGCCGGTCGGCTTGTCGCTTCCCCGCCGGTACTTGCCGCTGAGCCACCCGCCGGCCAGCGGGCTCCACGGGATCACGCCCATCCCGTACTTCTGGCACGTCGGCAACACCGCGGTCTCGATGGCGCGGGCGAAGATCGAGTACGGCGGCTGCTCACAGCGGAAGCGCTCGCGGCCCCGCTTCTCGGCGACCCACTGAGCCTCGACGATGAGCTCTGCCGGGTAGGTCGAGCTGCCGGCGATTCTGATCTTGCCCTGGTGCACGAGGTCGCTGAGGGCCGCGAGCGTGTCGTCGATGTCGACGGACGGGTCGGGGCGGTGGGCCTGGTACAGGTCGATGTAGTCGGTACCGAGACGACGCAGGCTGTTCTCGACCTCCTGCATGATCCACCGGCGGGAGGCGCCCCGCTGATTGGTGTCCTCCCCCATTGGCGCCACGAACTTGGTGGCGAGCACGACGTCGTCGCGCCGACCCTTGAGCGCCTTGCCGACGATCTCCTCGGACTCTCCTGCCGAGTACACATCGGCGGTGTCGATGAAGTTGATGCCCGCATCGAGCGCGGTGTGGATGATGCGGACGCTGTCGTCGTGGTCGGGGTTGCCCCAAGTGCCGAGCATCATCGCCCCGAGGCAGTAGCGGCTGACCTGGATGCCGGTCGTACCGAGCGTCGTGCGTTCCATCAGAGGATCGCCCCCTTCACCTTCAGGTCGATGAGCTGGTCCATGTCATACCCGACCGACTGGAGAACCTCGTCG
>JAFAUA010000430.1 GCA_019243595.1 Acidimicrobiia bacterium | reverse complement strand
CCCTGTTCACCGACGTCCTCCTGCTCGGTACGGAGCGCCCCTGAATGGCAGTGCTCGAGCCGCAGCCCGTCGGCATCCCGGTTCCCAACCCGTCGCCCGCGTCGAAGCCGTACTGGGACGGCTGCGCGCGCGGCGAGTTGCTCTATCAGCGCTGCGACGCCTGCGCCACGATCGCCCTGCGCCCGGCGACAATCTGCGGGAACTGTCTGAGCCGGTCGCTGTCCTGGGCGCGCAGCGCGGGACGTGGCTCGCTCTACAGCTGGACGGTGGTGTGGCGGCCGCAACGGCCGGCGTTCAACGTGCCCTACGCGCCGGCGATCGTGACCCTCGACGAGGGCTTCCGCATGATGAGCGCGGTCGTGGGCTGTGAGCCAGAGGACCTGGCTGCCGACTTGCCCCTGGCAGTTGAGTTCCACCCGGCGAGCGACGAAATCGCCCTGCCGTACTTCCGCCCATGCTGAGGGGGGTTCGCGTCGTCGACCGAACCACCGGGATCGCCGGTCGCTATTGCACGAAGATGCTCGCCGACGCCGGGGCCGACGTCACCGCCGCCACCGCGGGGGAGTCCGGACTCGACGAGTACCTGTTCGCGTCGAAGCACGTTGGAACCGAGGATCTCGCCAGCGCCGACATACTCGTTGTCGACGAGCCAGTCGACATCGAGGCGCTGCGGGCAGAGCACCCGTCGCTCGTCGTCGTCACGATCACGCCCTTCGGGTGCGACGGACCGTGGGCGGGGCGCCCGGCCACCGAGTTCACGCTGCAGGCGGCGTGCGGGTCGACAGCAACACGTGGCCTTCCCGAGAACCCACCGCTGGCCGCGGGCGGACGCCTGGGGGAGTGGATCACGGGGACCTACGCGGCGGTCGGCGCGCTCGCCGCCCAGCGGTCGGCGCATCGGAGCGGGCACGGCGAGCACGTCGACGTCGCCATGTTCGACTGCATGACGAACGCCATGACGACGTTCCAGCCGCTCTTCTGGTCGTTCATGGGGCGACCGCCGGTGCGCGGCACCGGTCGAGCCACCGAAGTCCCGTCGATCGAACCGACCGCGGACGGGTACGTCGTGTTCACGACCAACAGCGCCCAGCAGTTCGAGTCGCTGCTGCTGATGATCGGCAGGCCCGACCTCGTCGAGGACAAGGACCTGTCTCGCCCGCACGTCCGGTTCAAGCGGCGTGAGGAGTTCGACGGCGCCGTCCATGCGTTCACGACGAAGCGCACATCCGCCGAGGTGCTCGAGGAGGCGGCGGCCTGGCGCATCCCCGCGGGACCGCTCCTGAACGGCGAAACGGTTGCCGACTTCGAGCAGTTCACCGCTCGGGACGTCTTCACCCGTGCGCCGTCTGGACGCTTCCGCCAGCCGCGGCCGCCCTACCAAATCGTCGGCGACCCTGCTCCGCAGGCATCCGACGCACCCGCGAGACGAGAGGGCGAGTGGCGCCTGCCGCTGGACGGCGTACGCATCCTCGATTGCACGGCCTGGTGGGCCGGACCCTCGACGACCTACGCCCTCGCGTGCCTCGGCGCCGACGTCATCAAGGTCGAATCGGCGAGCAGGCCCGACCTCATGCGCTTCACCACGACCAAGCCGCCGTCCGAGGACCAGTGGTGGGAGTGGGGACCGCTCTTCCACGCCAACAACGCGGGCAAGCGGGCCGTGACCCTCGACCTGATGAAGCCCGAGGGCGTCGACCTCTTCAAGCGTCTTCTGCGCACGGCCGACGCGGTACTCGAGAACTACACACCCCGGGTGATGGACCAGTTCGGGCTCGGCTGGGACCGGGTCCACGAGGTGAACCCGCGAACGGTGATGGTCCGCATGCCCGCCTTCGGGCTCGAGGGTCCGTGGGGAGACCGGACCGGCTTCGCCCAGACGATGGAGTGCATCGCCGGCATGGCGTGGGTCACCGGCTACCCGGACGGGCCGCCCGTGCTCGTGCGCGGGGCGTGCGATCCGCTCGCCGGGATGCACGCCGCCTTCGCCACCATGGTGGCCCTCGACGAGCGCGACCGTCGGGGAGAGGGGATGCTCGTGGAGGCTGCAATGGTCGAAGCGGCTCTCAACGTCGCCGCCGCTCAGCTCATCGAGTTCGATACGACCGACACCGCGCCCATGCGGACCGGCAACCGCAGCCCCGTCGCCGCGCCGCAAGGCGTGTACCAGTGCGCCGGGGAGGACCGTTGGGTGGCGCTGTCGGTCGTGGACGACGGGCAGTGGGAGGCGCTGGTCGACGCGCTCGGAGGACCGGCATGGGCCAAGGCGGAGGCACTGGCCAACGTGCAGGATCGGTCAGACGCGCACGACGCCATCGACGCCGAACTCTCGGCCTGGTGCGCAGACCGCAACGCCGACGAGGTGGCGTCGCTCCTCTCGGGTGCGGGCATTCCTGCGGAGGTCGTCACCAACGCCGCTCTCTCCCTCGACAACCCCCAACTCCAGCATCGCCGTCTGTTCGAGGACGAGGACCACCCGGTGACCGGCACCCACCCGATCCCCGGCCTGCCGTTCCGGTTCACGCGTGTCGATCGCTGGTCGCGGCGCCCGTCGCCGACGATCGGCCAACACAACGACGAGGTCCTCGGCGAGGTGGCATCGGCCGAGGAGCTCGAGGACCTCAGAGCGAAACGCGTGATCGGAGAAGGCCTCGTCGTCGGCGATTGAACGCGTGTTCCCGCGGGTACACACACAGCGTGAACAAGACCCACATGCCCAGCGAGGTTGGGTCCCGAGTCGGGTTCTTTGACCGATTCGCGGGAGGCGCGGCCACATTCGCAAGCCGAGCCCCGTTCTTCGCGGCGTGTGTGCTGCTGATCATCGTCTGGGCGCCGACGATCTTCCTCCTGAGCTTCGATACGTCGCAGCTGCTGATCAACACGGCGACGACCATCGTCACCTTCCTGCTCGTCGCTCTTCTGCAGAACTCGCAGACGAGGAACGACCAGGCGACGCAGCACAAGCTGAACGCCATCGCCGACGGGCTGGCGGACCTGATGGAGCGCTTCGCCAATCAGATCGGCGACAGCTCGCTGCACCAAGAGATCGACGAGCTGAAGTCGGCTGTGGGGCTTGAGGACCGGGAGAGCACGACCCACAACCAGGACGGCGGCGCTACGGCGTCATCGAACGGTCAGAGCGCGAAGGCTGGCGCCCAGTCCTGAACGGCGACAGCGGCGCGTCGACGAGCACGATGCGCTGCCATGACTCGACGATGTCGCGGACGCTCGTCCGCCACGCCTGTACTTCGGCGTCGGAGCGCTGCACCTTCTCGAAATCGGCCCAGTGCTGCCAGGTCGGGATCGCCCAGAGCAGGATGCACTCGTCGTCGTCGACCATCGCTGTCTTCCACGCGCCGGCGAGCTCCCATCCGAACCGGCTACCGACGGCGGCGCCCCGCTCGTACACACGCTGCAGGAACTCGAACGCCGTGCCGTTGCGCACGACGATCTGCTCGTGGGCGTA